>DASXQC010000504.1:0-10586 GCA_036493235.1 Reyranella sp. | reverse complement strand
TCTCGCGGGCCAGCGCGACTAGCCCGGCGATCGACCGTATATCGAGCTCGTTGCGCACCAGCACGATCTGCGCCGCGCTGGACAGCGCGGTCACCGGCGCGAAGCTCTTCACCGGATCGTACGGCAGGTTCCGGTAGATGTACGGGTTGATGGACTGCGTGGTCTGGGTGGTGATCAGGATCGTGTAGCCGTCGGGCTTCGCCGCCGCGGCAGCCGCGGCACCGGTCTGGCCGTCTTCGCCCGGAATATTGACGACCGAAACCGTCTGGCCGGACAGCCGCGACAGCTCGCTGGCGACGGCGCGGATCGTCGTGTCGGTCGCCGCGCCCGGCGCAAACGGCGCGATCACGCGTAGTGGATGCGCCGGGTAGTCCTGCGCCGCGAGCGGCCCCGCAAGCAAAATTCCGGCCAGCAGACAGACCAACAATCGACGCATGATCGCCTCACCCTACGCCGCGCCAGCATCGCGGGAAACAGGATCGCGAAGACGCTTCGTGCCTGCCCGGATGTAATCCAGGTTACGGCTCCTGCATTCCGGCGGTGCGGACGATCTCGCCCCACTTGATCGTCTCCTTGGCCTGGAAGGCGGCGAGCTCTTCCGGCAAGCACGGGAACGGCACGGCGAGCGTGATCTTGAGCAGATTGCGATAGGCCTCTGAGGCCACCGCCTCGCGGACCAGCTTGTTCAGCTTGTCGATGATAGGCCGCGGCGTGCCGGCCGGCGCATAGACCGCATTCCACGGCCGCGATTCATAGCCGGGCACGAACTCGGAGACCGCCGGATACTGCTCGAGGCCGGGATAGCGCTCCGGGCTGGTGACGGCGAGCCCGCGAGCCCGGCCGTCGCGCACCGGCGGCAGGCCGGTGGTGAAGTCGCTGAAGGTGACATCGAGGCGTCCGCCCAACAGATCGGCGATGACCTGCGTCTGGGTCTTGTAGGGCACACCGAGCAAGTCGACCTTCGCCATGATCCGGAACAGCTCGGCAGCACCGCGCGCCGAGCCGTTGCCGCTGCCGAACGTAAGCTTGCCCGGCTGCGCCCTGGCGAGGGCGATGAACTCGGGGATCGTCTTCACCGGCAGGTCGTTGCGCACGATCACCATCTGCGCCCCGCCCGACAGGCCGCTGATCGGCTCGAAGCTCTTCACAGGGTCGTAGAGCAGCCGCTTGTAGACATGCTGGTTGATCGACTGGGTCGTCTGGGTGGTGACGAAGATCGTGTAGCCGTCGGGTGGCGCGGTCGCGGCGGCCTGGGCGCCGATCTGGCCCTCGGCGCCCGGCTTGTTGTCGACTACAGCCGCCTGGCCGGTGAGTCGCGTGAGCTCGGCGGCGATCACACGCGCCACGGTGTCGGTCGCCGTCCCCGGACCGAACGGCGCGATGATGTGGATCGGCCGATTGGGGAAATCCTGCGCGGCAAGCGGCGCAGCCTGCAGAATTCCGACGAGCAGACAGATTAGTAAACGCATGATCGCGCGAGCCTACGCTGTGATAGCGTTGTCGCAAGCAAAACAAGAACGGAGGAACGCTATGCGGCGCGTCTTGATACTGTCGGCGATCGTGGCCCTTCTCGCCGGGCCGGCTCTCGCACAGAAATCCGGCGGCACGCTCCGCGTCAGCCACCGCGACAACCCGCCCAGCGCGTCGATCCACGAAGAGGCGACGATCTCGACCGTCATGCCGTTCATGTCGGTCTACAACAACCTCGTGGTGTTCGATCCGGATAGCCAGCAGAACCGGCCCGACCGCATCGTCCCCGATCTCGCGACCGCATGGACCTGGGGCAACGACGGCAAGGACCTCACCTTCAAGCTGCGCGAGGGCGTGAAGTGGCACGACGGCAAGCCGTTCACCTCGGCCGACGTCAAGTGCACCTGGGACATGTTGATCGCCAAGGACTCCAAGCTGCGCAAGAACCCGCGCCGGTCCTGGTACTTCAACCTCAACGAGGTGACGACCAACGGCGACTACGAGGTCACCTTCCATCTTGGCCGGCCGCAGCCCTCGCTGCTCACCATGCTCGCCGGCGGCATGTCGCCGGTCTATCCCTGCCACGTCAGCGCGGCGCAGATGCGCACGCATCCGATCGGCACCGGCCCGTTCAAGTTCGCCGAGTTCCGGCAGAACGAATTCATCAAGCTGGTGAAGAACCCCGACTACTGGAAGAAGGGCCGGCCCTATCTCGACGCGATCGAGTACAAGATCATCCCGAACCGCGCGACCGCGCTGATGGCCTTCGTCGCCAACCAGTACGATCTCACCTTCACCGCCGACATCGGCGCGCCCCAGCTCAAGGACCTGAAGGCGCAGGCGTCGTGGGCGCATTGCGAGTACCTGCCGACCAACACCCAAGCCAACCTGCTCGTCAATCGCGACAAGCCGCCGTTCGACAACGCCGACGTGCGCAAGGCTATGGTGCTGGCGATCGACCGCTCGGCCTTCAACGAGATCATTGGCCAGGGCACCAACCGGCTGGGCGGCTCGATGCTGCCACCGCCTGAGGGCCTGTGGGGCATGCCGCCGGACTTCCTCGCGACCGTCGCCGGCTACGGTGCCGACCACGAGAAGCAGCGCGCCGAAGGCCGCAAGATCATGGAGAAGCTGGGCTACACCGCCGACAAGCCGCTCAAGATCAAGGTCTCGACCCGCAACATCGCCGCCTATCGCGACCAGGCGGTGCTGCTGATCGACCATCTCAAGCACGTCAACATCCAGGGCGAGCTCGAGCCACTCGAGACCGCCGTCTGGTACAACCGCATGGCCAAGAAGGATTACACGGTCGGCCTCAACGTCCAAGGCGTCGGCATCGACGATCCGGACGTGATGTTCTACGAAACCTTCCATTGCGGCTCTCAACGCAACTACACGAACTATTGCAATCCCGAGACCGAGAAGTTGTTTGACCAGCAGTCGCGCATGACCGACATCGAGGCGCGGAAGAGACTGGTCTGGGAGATCGACAAGAAGTTACAGGAAGATGGCGCCCGTCCGGTGATTCAGCACGATTGGGGCGCCACCTGCTGGCGGCCCGAGGTGAAAGGAGTCAAGCTGGCGACGAACACCATCTACAACCACTGGCGCTTCGAAGACGTCTGGCTGGACCGGTAGCGTAACCCTCCCTTCAAGTGGGAGGTGTCAGCGTCTCACCCGATGGAGGAGGCACGTCCGCCTCCGTCGCTTACTGGGAGGTAACTATGAAGCTCTACACGCACCCCGTCTCGACCGCGTGCCGCCCGGTGATGCAGTTCATCGCCGACAACAACATCCCCTGCGAGATGGAAGTCGTCGACATCCTGAAAGGCGCACACTACGAGCCCGCCTACAGCGAGAAGAACCCCAACCGCCTGGTGCCGATGCTCGAGGACGGCGACTTCCGCCTGACCGAGAGTGCCGCGATCCTGCGCTACCTCGCGGAGAAGACCGATTCGCCGGCCTACCCCAAGGACCTCAAGCAGCGCGCCCGGGTGAACGAGGCGATGGATTGGTTCAATTCCAATTTCTACAAGGATTGGGGCTATGGCTTGGTCTACCCGCAGCTCTTCCCGCACCACAAGCGGCCCGACGAGAAGGCCCATGCCGGCACGATCGCGTGGGCCCAGGACCGCAGCAAGGCTTGGCTGCAGGTGCTGAACGACCACTGGCTGGCCGGTAACAAGAAGTATATCTGCGGTGACCAGATCACCATCGCGGACTATCTCGGCTCGGCGATCATGAGTATTGGTGAACTCATCCATTGCGACCTGAAGAGCTACCCGAACGTTCAGCGCTGGATCGGCAACGTGAAGAAGCAGCCGAACTACGAGAAGGTGAACGAAGTCTTCAACGGCTTCCGCGCCTCGACCCAAGGGAAGACCTGGGCGACGGTGTGAGCACAACAGGAGAGCAGCCATGATCAAGGGACTGCATCACAACGCCTATCGCTGCCGCGACGCGGAGGAGACGAGGAAGTTCTACGAGGACTTCCTCGGCCTGCCGCTGGTCAACGCCTTCAAGATCGAGACGACGATGACCGGCCGCACGACCGGTACCGGCGTCCTGCACCTGTTCTTCCAGCTCGACGACAAATCCTGCCTCGCCTTCTTCGAGGCGCCGGACATGCCGTTCGAGTTCAAGGACCAGCACGACTTCGACCTGCACATCGCGCTCGAGGTCGAGCCCGAGGCGCTGGAGCGCATGTTCGCCAAGGGCAAGGCGGAGGGCCGCGAGGTGCGCGGCATCTCCGACCACAAGTTCATTCGCTCGATCTACTTCCGCGATCCCAACGGCTATGTGATCGAGCTGACGGCCAAGGTGGCGGGACACGAGCGCGACATGGATCCGACCGCGAACCATGCGCGCGACATCCTGAACCGCTGGCAGGTCCACAAACGCAAGGCCCACGCCGAGGCGGCCGCCTCCTGACGTGAAGCGGCCCCTTTATCGACGAGCCGTCGCCCTCCTCCTCGCCTTGCTGCCATTGGCGGCGGGCGAGGCGTTGGCGGACAACAAGGAGACCCTCGATGCGGCGCGCGCGGCCTACTACAGCCTGCGCCGCGAAGGGCTGACCAGCTTCAGCTGCCTGGTGACGCCCAACTGGGACTTGCTGCTGGCCTCGCGCTGGCGGGCCGACCCGGCCGCCGCCGCCAAGGCCCACAAGACCTTCTCCGGACTGACTTTTGGCGTCGAGGTGGCGCCCGGCCAGCATCCCAAGGTGTTGCACGCCGACGTGCCGAGCGGCGAGCCCGAGAGCGAGGCGCTGAAGCGCCTCGTCGCCGGCATGGAGCAGACGGTTTCCGGTTTCTTCGAGACCTGGACGCCGTTCGTCTTGACCACGCCAATTCCCGGCGCCACGGCCGAGGTGACCCAGACGCACGGCGTCTGGATCGTCGACTACAAGGAGGGCGCCACCCAGATCGGTCTGGTGATGCGCGAGGATTACACGATCGAATCGACGCGCATCGTGACCGCGACGTTCGCCAGCGTGATCCAGCCGCAGTTCACCAAGTCGCCCAAGGGGATGCTGCTGACCGCCGTCCAGGGCAGCTTCCGCAAACTGTCCGGAGACGCCGTTCCGGTCAGCCTGCAACTGCGCATCGAGTATCAGAACGTGTCCGGCTTCCTGCTGCCCAAGCGCCTTCACGTCATGTCGTACGACGGCCGGACGGTCGGCGTGATGGATTTGGGTTTCGGCACCTGCCAGGTCCAGCACCGCTAAGGCGACCGGCCCAGGCCGTGGCCGCCGCGGTGGCCATGCAAACCGCCGCGACGATCAGATAGGTGCCCTGCAGGCCGATCCTGTCGGCGAGCAAGCCGGCCAGCGGCGCGCCCACGAGGCCACTGCCCAGGATCCCGATGGGATACAGCGCCATCACGCGGCCGCGCATGTCGTCCCGGGTCCTGAACTGCAGGGTCCTGGTGACGGTGACGTTAAAGACGCCGCACGACACGCCCAGCAGGAAGAGCCCGCCCAGAGCGAAGTAGGGCCGCACCGCCCAAGCCAGCAAGACATGGACGATACCGATCGCGCAGCACGACAGGGCAATCGTCATCGGGCCGGGCTTCGTCCACGACGCAATCAGCAGCGATCCCACGACGGCGCCCAGGCCCAAGGACGACATCGCAATCCCAAGAAGCTCGCTCGCCCCGCCCAGCACGCGTTCCGTGAAGAGCGGCACCAGGACCTGGAGATTGTACGCGGCGACGAACACGGCAGACATCGCGATCACGGTCAGCCGCAGGACATCGTCGTGCCAGATATAGGCCAGGCCTTCGCGGACCTGCCCCGCCGCATGGTCCACTGGCCTGCCGAGATGAAGACGAGAGCGGTCAACGATCAGCAACGCAAGCACGACTAGTCCAAAGCTGACAGCATTGATGAAGAAGCTCGGCGCCATGCCGAAGGCCGCAATCAACACGCCGCTGATCAGCGGCCCGATCATGCGCCCCGAGGAGATGACCGCACTGTTCAACGCGATCGCATTGGCGAGGTCGTCCTTGCCCGAGAGGTCCTTGACGAAGGCGAGCAGCGCCGGCTTGTCGAGGCACATCACCAGGCCGAGCAGCAGGGCGGCCAGCCAGATCATCCAGAGTTGGATCAAATGGGTCGCGACCAGCAGCCCGACGGCGGCCGCGAGCAGCGCCAGCGCGCTCTGCGTGACGATCAGCAGGCGGCGGCGATCGAACCGGTCAGCAAGGACGCCACCATAGAGGCCGAGAACCACCAACGGCCCGAATTGAAGGGCATTGGTGATGCCCAGCGCCAGGCCAGAACCGCCGAGTTGCAGGACCAGCCAGTTCTCGGCGGTGATCTGGATCCACGCGCCAATGTTGGAGCCGATCTGCGCCATCAGGTAGAGGCGCAGATTGCGATTGCTCAGGCTGGTGAAGGTGGCGCGAAAACCCGGAGGCACGACAGCCCTCCTGTCCTTCCCTGCCCGTTGAGCCTGGGGACACTATCCGGCTACTGCTGACAGCGTAGTGTCAGCAGATGATTGTGGATCGGTGTGATTTCAACAGCCTGTACCGAATCGGATGCCGCCTATGAATCCGAGATGAGCTTGTAGCGACAGGCAAAGTAAATGAACTCCAGCTCTCTCGATTTCACATTTCCCGTCATTCGGAGCGAGACCGTCCCGGTCGCCCCAGCCCCGGCACGCCTGTAAGGCTTGTCGATTTCTCCGTTTGCCGGAACGGCGATGCTGAACATTTTCCCGTATTGGCTGGTCGCCGTGAACGTATTCCCCGTCAGCTCCAATGTGTAAGGGATGGACTCCAGCGTGCAGGTTTGCACCGGTCTCTCTTTCTCCAAAGTCGTCTGGGTCTTCCACGTTTCGGCACTGACCGCCGCCCCTGGGATGATGACGACAAGGGCAATCGATATGAGCATTCCGATGTTGCGCATGCCGATAATCCTCCACGCAGTGGGTTGAATTCCAACGCGCTCGACCGCCGCTTTGAATGGTTGGACTGACCGTGGGCGCACTCTGAGGTCGGCCAGAGACCTACAACGGCTTCGCGTTCACGGCACCCATCCCTAGTCGACCCATCAACGCCACCGTGATCCTCTCCCCAGCAGCCATCGTGATGGATTTGGCCTGACGCTCCTGCCAAGCTCGGCATTGTCAAAGCGACCGTCGGCAAACAGCGGCTTTCCGGAGGAGACACAATGCGCGCATTCGCCCGTGCCGCCATGGGGGCGGCCGCCCTGCTGCTGGCCGCGTCACCACTTTCAGCCCAGACCGTCCCACAGTTCACGATCGATGCGTCGTGGCCCAAGCCGCTGCCCAACAATTGGCTGTTCGGCCAGGTCGCCAATGTCGCGGTCGATTCGTACGACCATGTCTGGGTACTGCAGCGCCCGCGCACCCTGACCGAGGACGAGAAAGGCGCGACGCTCAGGCCACCGCGCAATACGTGCTGCGCCCCTGCCCCGTCGGTCATGGAGTTCGACGCCGACGGCAACTTCGTGCAGGGCTGGGGCTTCCCCGACGTCAAGCCTTGGGTAATCAACGAGCACGGCCTGTTCGTCGACCGCGCCGGCGCGGTCTGGATTACCGGCAACGACAAGGACGACAGCGCGATCTACAAGTTCAGCCACGACGGCAAGCAGTTGCTGCTGACGATCGGCGTGGCCGGTCCAAGCGGCGGCAGCAACGACACGACCAAGCTCGGCCGGCCGGCGACCGTGCAGGTCGACGAGGAAGCGCACGAGCTGTTCGTTGCCGACGGCTACGGCAACCGCCGCGTGATCGTGTACGATTCCAATACCGGCGCTTTCAAGCGCTACTGGGGCGCCTACGGCAAGAAGCCGAACGACGACAAGCAGGCGGCCTACAGCCCCGATGCGCCGACGCCGCAGCAGTTTGCCAATCCGGTGCACTGCGCCACGCCATCACGCGACGGCCACGTCTACGTCTGCGACCGCACCAACGACCGCATCCAGGTGTTCAAGAAGGACGGCACCTACGTCACCGAGTGGTTCTACGAGAAGCCGACCCTGGGCAACGGCTCGGTGTGGGGCCTGGCACTGTGGCCCGACGCCAACCAGACGTACCTGCTGAACAACGACGGCGAGAACAACGTCGTGCGCATCCTGCGCCGCAGCGACGGCCAGGTCGTTGGCACCTTCGGCCATTCGGGCCGCCAGGCCGGCCAGTTCCACTGGGTGCATGCGCTGGCCGTCGATTCCAAGGGCAACGTCTACACGGGCGAAGTCGACAACGGAAAGCGCGTGCAGAAGTTCAAGCCGACCGTCGCGCTTAAGTAACGCGACGCGCGAGGTAGTGCGTGATCGTCACGAAGGGCGCGAGGCCGACCGATCGCGCCAGGGCGATCGAGGCCGCGTTGTGCTCCTCGACCTGATAGCGCGGCTTCAGCCCGCGCTTGCCGAGCGTGGCGAGCGCGGTGCGGACCGAGCGGGCGCCGTGGCCTTTCCGGCGATGCTCGGGCGCGGTCACCACACCGCCCACCTCCCACACCGGGCCCCAGTTCTCGTACACGAGGCAGACCGACGCGATGTCGCCGCCCTGCCCCAGGACGCAGGCGAAGGCGCGGTCGCTCGCGAGCATGGAAGCGGCCCAGCTCCGCTCGTGCCCTGCGTCTCGAACATCCGGAAGGCTACCTCGCCTGGCGTCGTGGTCACGCGCGCCTCGGCATCGGGCTCCACGACACCGTCCGATGTGAAGGACACGAACGCCGTGCGCCGCGTGACGGAAAATTCTGTTTGGACCGGATGTAAATCTGCCTCGCGCGAGAGCTTGAAAACGATGCCGACATCGCGCGGAAGACAAGACAGCAGCGACGCCGTCAGGTCCGGATGGTCGCTCGAGATGAACGCCACCATGTCCGCTTCGGGATAGGTCTGCCGGTCGTAGGCGCTCGCCGAGGCCTCCAAAGCCAGCAAAATCGCGCTTCCGGCGGCGCCAGACGCGCGAAAGGCCTTCACGTCGTCGGGGTAGGCCAGCAGCTGCTTCAGCAGCACGACGTGCCGAAGCGGGTCGCGCGCCAGTGCCTCGATAGCCGAGTCGATGGAAATCGCAAAAGTCATCTGGTCAATGGAACCCGCAAATCGTACGCGAATGCCCCGCGATCCCTCGCAGCCATTGCCCAGAATAGGTGACCCGAGGCGCGCCAAGTATCGTGCCCAGCATGAAAACTGCTGAGCCAAAACTTTCATCGCGCCAGAAGGAGGGCGTGCATCCCTCCGATAGCGTTTCCTGCGCGAGGGGGTGGGTGTGCGGGCAGAGTGGCAGGAACGGCGCAAAACGCCGGCCTGGCTGCACCGGATCACTGCCACGGTGCGTGGCAGTGGCTGGCAGTCATGACGGAGGAGGAAGCGCTAGCCGATCCGTCGCCGGTACAGCGCGATGAGGCGTTCCCAATGACGCTCGGCGGCCGGCTTGTCGTAGCACCAGCGTTCGGGGAAGGCGAAGCCGTGATGGACGCCCATCTGGATCTCGAGCTCGCCGCCGTTGCCCTCGTGGCGCTCACGCGCCTTGTCGAACAGCGCCTTGAGCTCCTTGACCATGTCGGGCGGCGCCAGCTCGTCGTGCTCGGCGCAGGAGATGTAGAGCTCGCCCTTGGCCTTGCCGAGGGTGAGATGCGGGCTCTCGACCGCGTCACTCACCAGCCACGTTCCGTAGAACGAAGCTGCAGCCGCGATGCGGTCCGGGAAGCGCGCCGCTGCGGCCAGGGAGTACGGCCCGCTCATGCAATAGCCGTGCGTGCCCACCGGACCCTTCCTGGCCTCCTTCTGCGTGTCGGCATGGGCAATCAGGGCGGCGAGGTCATCCATCACCGGCGGGATGGTCATCTTGGTCCGCACCGCCCGCATGCGGGCCTGCTCGGTGCTGCCCTTTTCCAGCACGTCCGGGCCGTACTTGGTGTCCTTGCCGGCACGGTAATAAAGGTTCGGCAGCATCACGTAATAGCCGACCGTCGCGAGCCGCCGCGCCATGTCGTAGAGCTCAGCGCGGATGCCCGGCGCGTCCATCAGGAACAGCACGACCGGGTGCGCTCCGCGGTCCGGGTGGACGATGAAGGTCTCCATCCCCCCGTCCTTGGTGGCGATGTCGCGAATACTCTCGATCATGGCGCTACTCCCGCTTTGCCGGCATGCCACCACCTTGCTAGGCTCGACACAACCAAAAAGCCCATGGGAGCGAAATGATGAAGCGTGGTGTGTTGGGTACTGTTGCGGGCGTGTTGGCGGCGTGGGCGTTGCCCGCGGCGGCACAGGTTTCGAACGACGTGGTCAAGGTCGGCGTCGCTACAGACATGTCGAGCCTCTACTCGGACATCAACGGCCCCGGTGCCGTGGTGGCCACGCAGATGGCGATCGACGATTTCGGCGGCACCATCCTCGGCAAGAAGATCGAGCTCGTCACCGGCGACATCCAGAACAAGCCCGACGTCGCAGCCTCCCTGGCCGGCCGCTGGTATGACGACGAGCACGTCGACATGATCATGGGCGCCGGCGCCTCCTCGTCCTCCATCGCCATCGAGAACGTCGCGGGCCAGAAGAAGCGGATATTCCTCGCCCCCGATCCGGGCTCGTCCGACATCACCGGCAAGTTCTGCAATCCCTACACCGTGCAATGGTCCTACGA
>DASXQC010000503.1:0-4381 GCA_036493235.1 Reyranella sp. | reverse complement strand
TGGCCGAACTGCTTGGCGATGTAGTCGGAGGAATCCGGCCAGATGCCGTCGGGATGCGGGTAGTCGGAGCCCCACATCAGGGTCTCGACGCCCATATCCTCGATCAGCTTGGTGCCGATGCGGTCGTATTGGAACGTGGCGCGGCACTGGCGGCGCCAGTACTCGCTCGGCAGGAGCTTCATCTTGATGTCGCGGTATTGGTCGAGATACTCGTTGTCCATGCGGTCGATCAGGTAGGGCAGCCAGCCGATCCCGCTCTCGCCGAACACCACGCGGAACCGGGGAAAGCGCTCGAACACCGCCGCGCCCATCAGCGCCGTCAGGATGTTGCCCAACGTCATCTGGAACATGCAGATGCTGCTGTAGCGGAGCGCGAGTCCGGCATCGCCGGTGGTCTGGGCGCGGAGCTTCGGATCGACCGACGGGAAGGTGTGGAAGTGGAGCGGCAACTGCGTCTCGTCGATCGCCGCCCACAGCGGATCCCACATCGGATGCCACATCGGCGTCATATTCCACGAGCAGCTGAGCTCAACTCCCTTGACGCCGAGCTTGGCGACGCGATGCACTTCCTTCACGGCGGCCGGGATGTCGCCGAACGGCAGGCAGGCCAGGCCGATCATCCGCTGCGGATGGTGCTTGCAGAAATCGATGATGAAGTTGTTGTAGATGCGCAGCATCTCCGCCGAGGCGCTGGCGTCCTGCAGCTTTGCCGCGGCGGCGAGCACGCCGTAGATCACCTCGGCGTCGACGCCATCCTTGTCGAGTTCTTGGGCGCGCAGGTCCGGATCTCCCGGCCGGCGGACGCCGTTGAGACCGGCGTCATACAGCCCGGTCTCGGCCATGCGGTCCGCGCGATGCTGCTTGCCGGGTTCGTACTTCCGGCCGGCCGAGCCGACCCCGGCGACCAGCCCGAAGGAGGCGCCGTTGCGCGCGACCCATTCCTTGCCGTTCGGGCCCTCGCCAACGAATGGCATCCGTTCCTTGAACTCGTGCGGGGCTTCCGAGGTGAAGAGGTCTGGCGGCAACCAGATCATATCGAGATGGCAATCGGCTGAGATTCGCTTGTATTGCATCGGCGTCACTCCCTCCGGCTGACGGATAATAAGCGATTGGGCGCTCTTGCCAATGGATTGGCGGGCGGAAAAGGTACGCCCGGAGGGGGCCTCATGAAGATCACCAAGGTCGAAACGTTTCTGGTCCGCTGGGGCGATGTCTCGCGGCCGGCCGATTCCGTCCTCGCCTCGCACTCCGCGACCGCCGTCGTCGCCATCCACGCCGACGGCATGGTCGGCATGGGCGAGGCCTCGCCCATGCAGGGCGGCATCGCTTCCCTCCAGGTCATCGCGCGCGAGATGGCGCCGGCCCTGATCGGCGCCGACGTGCTCGATCATGCGGTCACCCTCGATCGCCTGCTGCACAAGCTGATCAAGCTCGGTCCCGACGGCATCGTGACGGGCGCCCTCGCCGCGATCGACATCGCCCTGTGGGACCTGAAGGGCAAGGCCTTCGGCCAGCCGATCCACAAGTTGCTGGGCGGCGCCTGGCGCACCCGCATCCCGTTCTATGCCTCGATCGGCGGCAATGCCGCGCGAGACGTCGACGGCGTGCTGAAGACCGTCGAGGCGCGCTTCAAGGCCGAGCAGCCGTCGGCGATCAAGATCCGCTGGGATGGCACGCGCGGTGAGATCGATCGCGATATCGCCGGCGACATCGCCAAGGCGCGGGCCGTGCGCAAGCTGGTGGGCGACGGCTTCCCGTTGGCGTTCGACGCCAACAACCGCTACTCGGTCGGCGCGGCAATCCGGGTCGGGCGGGTGCTCGAGGAGCTGGGCTTCGCCTGGTTCGAGGAACCCGTCGAGTACTATCACGTCAAGGCGATGGGAGAGGTCGCGCAGCGGCTGGACATCACCGTGTCGGCTGGCGAGCAGTCCTACACGCTGCAGTCGGTCGCGGCGCTGATCGAAAGCGGCGTGCGGATGGTCCAGCCGGACATCGTGAAGATGGGCGGCGTGACCGGTCTGATGCAGTGCGCCGCCCTGTGCCACGCCCATGGCGTGGAGTTCGTGCCGCACCAGACGCAGCCTGCGATCGGCAATGTCGCCAACCTGCACGTGCTCTCGACCGTCATGCAGGCGACCCGGCCCGCCGAGCTGGCCGACGGCTGGGCTCGCGCCGCCGACACCTTCGTCAACGCCCCCAAGCCCGACGGCGGATGCCTGGTCGTGCCGGACGGGCCGGGGCTTGGTCTTGCGGTCGACGAGGCGATGCTGTCACGCCGGCGGGTCGACGTGACGGGCTGAGCGGCACGGCGTCAGCGGCGGCGAAAAATCGCCTCCACTCGACGCGAGTGGAGGCGATGCCTCAGGATAGCGCCTCTTCGAGGCGCAGCCGATTCAATGCTTGCAGAAGATGGCGACGATCGGCGAGCGGCCGCCGTCGTCGATTTCGCCGTCGGTCAGCTTCAGAGTGCGGCTGAAGGTGACGGCGTAGGCGCATTGCGGCCACGTCCCGGTGTTCAGGTGCACCGAGCCGTTGCCGCCGCGGACGGTCTCCGTCTGGGTCGGCGGGTTCGTGATCACGCCAAGGCCGGGCAGGGTCGGCGTGCCGCCCGGGATGATGGCCGAGGTCGAGAGGCTGAGCTGCCATCCGCGCACGAGCTCGTGGTCCATCGTGTAGAGGATGTCGACCGCGGTGGTGATCGGCGAGCACGCGTCCACGTTGAGCTGGGTGAGACTGAACTCCGCGTCCTCTAACCAGTTGTTGATATGGATGTGGGCGAGGCTGTTGCTCAGCGTCGGACCGGACGGCGCCGGGCCGGTGGTGGGCTCGGCCTCGAAGATGATCTCGAAGTCGAGGCCGTTCTTTTGGTTCGCGCCGGTGACCGGATTGCCGGGGCCGACCGCCGGTGGTGTCCCGCCGGGAGAGATCGATGCTGAATGCAAGCGCAACAGGGGGCCGGAGAAGCCCTGGTTGGTCGCGTCGGGCGGCATGGTGACCCATCCCTGCGCGTCGGGCTGGAGGATCAGCGCGGGCATCGATCCCCAGGAGCCCGGCGGCGGTCCGGGAGGCGGCGGCGGGAACGGGGCGGGCATCGGTCCGACGTAGCCCCCGGAGCCGGCGACATAGACGTCCTGCGGGAACGTGCCGACGCCGCCGCCGAAGTTCCACGTGACCGGCCGTGTGCCGACCTTCACCGCGTCGACGAGGCCCCCGCCGGTGACCGGCGTGCCGGTAACGGCGCTGCCCGCCGGGCGGTACAGGAAACGGTAGCGCATGGGCTGGCCGCCGGCCGGATGAGTGGTCGGGCAGTCGCCGACGAGCTTCAGGCTGCCCCAGAAACCGAAGCCTGGGCCGCCGTGCGCATTGGGGAAGCCGGCCGGCTGGGCACTGGTCGTGAGGCCCGTGCCAGCATCGATGTCGCTGTAGATGTTGAAGTCGCCGACGCGGGTGAACCAGGCGTGGCGGACGACCGGCGGTGTTGGGACACACAGCTCGACGCAGAAGCACGGGCCGATGTTCTCGCGGCCCGAACTGCGGCCCTTGTTCGGCGGCTCGTCGAGCAGGACGTCACCGGAGGCGGACTCAATCCGGAAATAGACGTCCGGGCCGCCGAACAGCTCGATGTTGATGAATGTGCCGCGGCGGAAATCCGCGCCCGTATAGTCGATGCGGAAATGCCCGGAACCATCGGTGAAGCCGAAGCCGAGCGGATCGTCCTGAAGCCAGTCGCGATCGAAGGCGAGGACCTTGACGCCTTCCACCGGATCCTTGCCGTCGCAGACGGTGACGTGGCCGCAGATCACCCAGGCGTCGAACAAGGCGCGGATGAAGCACCAGAAGCGGGCAGGCAGGCAGTAGTCCCAGCCGGCCAGCAGCACGTCGTCGCGCTGGCGCCATTGCGGCTGCAGCGTCGTGACCGAGAACTGTACCGGTCCGTGATGCGGGCGCGGCGGCCCGTGCGGGACGTTGCCGCAATAGACGTCGATCTCGAAGGCTTCGCCCTGATAGCGTTCGCCGAAGGTCGCGGTGAAGGCGCCGTTGGCGTCGGCCTGGAACTCACCCAGGAGGGAGGATTGCTTGGCCTGGACCTCGGCGTCAGTCAGGACTGCAAGCGTCTTCTTCGGATCGGCGACCGCGAGGCTGGTCGCATCCTGGTCAGCGCGCAGGCGGTAGAGGCGAACAGTGACGTTGGAAAGCGGTTCGAGGCAATCGCCGCAAATCGTGCCGCACAGGCGGCCGCGAAACACATATTTTGGCATGTCGTTTCTCCCGATCGATTGAGTACGCGGTCATTCAATCGTTGCAGAACTGGAGGACGATCCTGGATATCGGGCGCAGGCTCAGTCTTGCTTACGACGAGCCGGGAGGATTCGCACCGATT
>DASXQC010000502.1:0-8333 GCA_036493235.1 Reyranella sp. | reverse complement strand
CACATCGACGACATCCTGGCCGACCTCGATCAGGCGCTCGCCGCCGTCTGATCAGGTGAAGGCGCGGCGCAGCGCCAGCACGATCACGCCGGCCGCGACCACCAACAGACAGACCCACACAGCGAACAGGCGCTGTGTGGCGAGCTGGTCGTCGGTTTCCAGGACGGCCTCGGCCGGCTGATCGGGGTCGTAGCGCACGTCGACGGCAGAGCCGGCCGCTGCGGTAGGTGGCCTTCTGACTGACGTCACTTGCGTCGATCTTACCGGGCACGGTCGGCCATGCCCGGCTGAGGACCACCAGCGTCTGCTCGAGCCTCATGGTGGCGTAGGCCCAGGCGGCGATCGGCAGCAGCATCGTGGCCAGGATGCCGAAGGCCTCGACCGGCGAGACCTCTTTATCGACGAACTGGAAGCCGGCGTCGAAGCCGCCCAGCAGGCGGGCAATCGGATACGGCAGCACGAAGGCCACCGGAGGTGTCAGCAGCCGGAGATTCTCCCACAGCCGCACCTGCGCTCGGTCGTTCATCGGCGCACGCTAGCACGCCAAGCCGTGGGCGCGTGCCTCAGCCTCGGGCGCCGAGTAGGCTGTAGCGCGTCCTGATCTCGTCGACGCTCGGCACGTGATCCGCCTCGAGCTCGGGATACTCCCGTTCGAGCTCGTGCCGGTCGAATTCGTCGAGATGAAGGTCGGCGTCGTTTCGGTCGTTCTCCAGCGCGCCCAACGCGTTGTGAAGGTGAAAGAGATGCCAGCGCGCGGGCTTCTCCTGGCGCAGGGCTTCCAGCCGCGCCAGACGGTCCTCGAAGCGCTGCAGGGTCTTTTGTCTGTTGTCAGGCATGACGTCCTCCAGAAAGGAAACGCCGGACGCTTCCCCCGGCTCCCGCGACCGTTAATCTGGCGGCTGTGAGCGCGAAAACAAAGCCACTGCGGATCGCCATCCTCGGCGCGGGCGCCATGGGCCGCATGCACGCCGCGGCCTATGCGCAGATGCCGGATGTTGAGTTGGTCGACGTCCCCGCCCGCGACCCCGCACGCGTGCGGGCCGCGATCGAAGGCGGCGGGATCGACGCGATCGACATCTGCCTGCCAAGCGAGGTGCATGCCCGGTTCGCGATCCCGGCGCTGCAGCACGGCAAGCACGTCTTCTGCGAGACGCCGATGGCGCTCATCCTCGACGAGACGCAGGCGATGCGTGACGCCGCCCGCAAGGCCGGCCGCTTGCTGCAGGTCGGCCTGCTCTGCCGCTCGATCGCGAGCTATCGCCACGTCAAGGAGATCGCCGAGACCGGCAGCCACGGCCGCCTGCTGAGCCTCACGACCTGGCGCCTGGGCTCGTACCTCCATCCCGAGGCGCCCGACCACAAGGCGCACTACGGCGATCCGACCACCGAGCTCATGACCTTCGACCTCGACTTCGCGACCTGGTTGCTCGGCAAGCCGGCGCGCGTGTCGGCGGCCGGCACGGGCGAGATCACCGCCCTGCTCGACTATGGCGACGGCCGCAGCGCCGCGATCGCCGCCAGCGGCCTGATGCCGCCGGGGTTGCCCTTCACCGTCGGCTTCCGCGCCCTGTTCGAGGGCGCCGTGTTCGAGCTGCAGCAGGTCTTCCGCGACGGCCCGCCGGAGATCACCTTCACGATCGCCGAAGGTCGCAGAGCGCCACGCCCCGTCGACCTGATCGGCGGCAATCCTTACGAGATCGAGTTGCGCCGCTTCGTCGATTGCATCGCCGGCAAGGCCGATCCGGCACTGCTCGATGCGGATCGAGCCGTCGAGGCACTGACGCTGTCGCTCGCCGTGCAGCGCGCGCGGCGCTAGCGCGAAGTTGCTTCTCGTCGAATCGTCCTTGGCGGGAGTCCACAGGAGTCCACTCGGGTGTGGACCGGTTGGATGCCGATGGCACAAGGGTTTCGGGCCAAGAGTCCACGAGTCCACCGATATTCACCCCGCTGAAAAACACCCCATTCGGGGCGGACGCTGAAATGCCGATGCCTCGGGATTTCAGGCCCAAGAGCGACAACAGGCGCAACACGATCATCATCATGCGCGCGACACTGCATGATCCCGTGCCGAACACCTATTGCGGGCAATAGCCGGGGGGAAAAGCCGCCGTTTCCGGGCCTCGAATCGCTGGCTATTGCCCATAATGAGCCCGCTGCGAGCGCCAGATTCGGGACCTTTGACGTTCCGGAGCGAGATTTCCCGGAGAATCGCTCGCGGGCGTGCTGGAAATTTACGTGTCGGCCAAAAAGAAAAATCTGCGCGCCTGGCGAAAGGGCGCGCCTCCAGCGACGCCCCCACGCACCGCTCCCATCTCGAGCAACAGCCCTCTAGGCCGGCCGGATACGCAGCTCCCGGAAGTAGCCGCGCGAGCCGTCGCCGACGAACAGGCCGACCGGGCCGCCGCGGCCGGCGAAGCGCAAGTCCTCGACCGTCAGGACCTCGTCGCCATCGACCAGCGCCCGCAAACGCGAACCAGCGATCTCCAGGCGCAGCCGGCACCAGCGACCGAGGGCGATGTCGGCGCCCTTTTCGTAGCGGCCGGGGAACTGCTCGCGCGAGTCGCTGAAGTGGAAGCCCGGATCGGCGACGTATTGGATCGCGCGCGAGAATCGTGGCTCCGGCGGCGGCGGCACGTTCAGACGGCCGTTGGTCATGCGCAGATAGACCGTCTCGTGGCTCGCGAAGTCGGGTGTGATGTGGAACGACAGGCCGACGAAGCCGCGATCGTCCGGAGCGCCCTTGCCGGTGAGCGTGCCGGCGATCGCCACCTCGAGCACGCCGGCGGTGAAATCACGATGGACGATGACGAAGCTCGGCCGGTTGCCGCCGCCCGTCGTCTCCAGACGCAGCTTCTGCTCGGCGTCGGTCAGCTCGACTGCGAGGCATTCCGCGCCGTTCCAGTCACGGCGGTCGGCCGTCACCAGGTTGAGCGCCAGCGGCTGCGGCAGGTCCGCCTCGGCACGGGCGGCCGGCGTGATGGCCAGTGCAGCGAGGCCGAACAGTCTGCGTCGTTTCATGCCCGACGGCATACTCTTGGCGGCTCTCATCGATCCAATGCATAGTGCGCATCCGCCATGAACGAAATCGATCTTCGCCGCTTCGACCTCAACCTGCTGGTCGTGTTCGACGTGCTGATGGCCGAGCGCAGCGTCACCCGCGCCGCCGAGCGGCTCGGCCGCACCCAGTCGGCGGTCAGCCATTCGCTCGCCCGCCTGCGCGCCCAGCTCGGCGATCCGCTGCTGCTGAAGGGCGTGCGGCGCATGGAGCCGACGCCGTTCGCCACCGCCTTCATCGAGCAGGCACAGCCGATCCTGCGCGACATCCAGCGCGTGCTGGCGTCGCGCCGGCGCTTCGAGCCGACGGGCTCGCAGCGCGTGTTCCGGATCGGCGCGCCGGATTTCGTGCTCGGCCTGTTCACCGAGCTGCTGGGCTGCCTGCGCGCCGAGGCGCCCGGCGTGTCGATCGAATGGACGGCGCCGCGCGAGACCATGCTGCTGGAAGTCGCCGAGGGCCGGCTCGACGCCGCGATCGCTCCGGCCGGCCTGCGCCTGCCCGCCGGCATCGCCACCGAACCGATCGGCGCCCTGCGCTGGCGCTGCTTCGCCCGCCGCGGCCATCCCGCCTTTGCCCGCTGGAGCGCCCGCAGCTGGACGCGCTGGCCACATGTCGTGGTGCGGGTCGGCGACCGGCTGGAAAGCCCGGTCAATATCGCTGCGTCACGCGCGAAGCTCGACCGCACGATCGCCGGCTGGGTACCGAACTTCTCGGTGATCGCGCCAGTGCTGGCCGGATCCGACCTGCTCGCCACTCTGCCCGCGCCTGCGCTGGCGGACACGCTGAAACCCTTCGGCCTCGACTGGCGCCGCGTGCCCTTCGCGATCGAGCCGATCCCGCACGCCCTGCTGTGGTCGACGGCGCGCTCCGGCGATCCCGAAGTCGGCTGGCTCCGGCAGCGCCTGCAGCCGCTGGTGAAGAGACGCTTCTCGAGCGCCAGCGACTAAAGCGGCCTCAGAAGCCTTCGCGCTTCGCCAGGGCGTCGCGCTCCTGGCGCAAGCGCTGGAGCTCGGCCTCCTGGCTGGTGATGCGGTCCGACAGGGCCTCCTCGCTCCCGCTGCCCGAGGTCGCCGCAGCCTGCTCCATCAGGTCCCGCAGGTTGTTCCGCACGAGAGCGATGCGCTGATCGAGTTCCGCAAGGGCGGGAGACGGAGCCTTCGGTGAGGCGGGATTCCGGCGAACTGCGGCTTTCTTCGGTGCCGGCCGCCGCTTGCTGACCACCTTCTTTACCGCTGCCTTCTTTGCCGCCGCTTTCTTGGCGGCCCCTTTCTTCATGGCTGGCCGCTTGCCGGCCTTCTTGCCTTTGGCCTTTGCAGCAGAACGCCGTGACGCAGACTTCTTCTTTGCAGCCATGGTCCCCCTCCTGTCGCCGAACCAACTCTATCCGTCCATTTCATTGACGGCCATTTGTTATCTTGGATTAGGGTGCCGCCCATGACGCAAGACAAGCAGATGCGGCTCGGCGTGTTCGTGCAGGCGCCGGGCCATCATGTCGGCGGCTGGCGGCATCCCGACGCCGTCACCACTGGCTGGCCCAACCTCGGCCTGATGCAACACATCGCCCGGACCGCCGAGCGCGCCAAGTTCGACATGTTCTTCCTGGGCGACGGGTTCGCCACCGGCTACGGCGAGCATCCCTCGACCATCGGCAAGTTCGAGCCGATGACGCTTCTGGCGGCGCTGGCGATGACCACGTCGAAGCTCGGCCTCGCCGCCACCGGCTCGACCACCTACGGCGAGCCCTACCACCTGGCCCGGGCCTTTTCCTCGCTCGACCACATCTCGGGCGGCCGGGCCGGCTGGAACGTGGTGACCACCGCCTATTCCAAGTCGAGCGCGGTGTTCGGCCGGGAGCATCCGCCGCATGCCGAGCGCTATGCCATGGCGGAGGAGTTCGTCGAAGCCTGCCGTTTGCTGTGGGACACCTGGGACGACGATGCCTTCATCGGCGACAAGCAGGCCGGCAAGTTCGTGAAGCCAGGCAGCCTCCATGTGCCGGATTTCCACGGCAAGTACTTCACCGTCACCGGCGGCCTCAACGTACCGCGTGCGCCGCAGGGCCATCCGGTGCTGATCCAGGCCGGCTCCTCCGGCCCGGGCCAAGCGCTGGCCGCGCGCATCGCCGACGTGGTCTTCACCGCGCAGAACGACCTCGACGAGGCGCATGCCTTCTACAAGGCGCTCAAGGCGCAAGTCGCGGGCTTTGGCCGCAACCCGGACGAGGTGCTGGTGATGCCGGGCGTCATGCCGGTGGTCGGCCGCACCGAGGCCGAGGCGCAGGCGACCTTCGCTGAGCTCAACGCCTATATCGACACTGCGCAGGCCTTCACCGTGCTGTCGGAGCGGCTCGGCATGGACATGCGGTCCTATCCGATGGACGGCCCCGTCCCGACGCCGCCCGAGACCGAGCATCTCAAGAGCCGGTCGGCGCTGCTGATGGAAATGGCGCGGCGCGACAAGCTCACCCTGCGCGAGCTCTACTACCGGGTCGCTGCAGCGCGCGGGCACCTGCTGCTGGTCGGTACGCCGGTGCAGATCGCCGACGTAATCGAGCGCTGGTTCAAGGCCGGCGCCGCAGACGGCTTCAACGTCATGCCGCCCTTCTTCCCCGGCCAGTTCGACGCCTTCGCCGATGGCGTCGTGCCGATCCTCCGGGAGCGCGGTGTATTCCGCGCCGACTATTCAGGCGCGACGCTGCGCGATCATCTCGGCTTGAAGCGTGCGCTCTCCGCTCACCGTGGCGGACGAAGATAGTAGAACGACCACAGCAGGATGGCGAGAAGGTACGGCGCACCGAATCCTGTCCAGCCAGCAAAGATCGCGTGCACAGCGCTCTCTGCTCCTACGCGCAACGACCAGCCCACACCCATCTGGCGGGCGCACGCCATGACGAACATGACCATGGTGAACATGGCTGCGATTGGAACGGCGATGCAAGGAACGGCAACCGTCAGAAACACAGCCCGCCACTGCCTGCTGTGCTGGAAGCGCGTGAGAGCGTAGGCGGCCGACCCTCCGGCCCACGCAGCCAAGCTTGCGACCATACAAACGTTGAACAGCCAGGGAAGGAGATCGGACACGGACATCCCGGTGGGCATGTCCGCGGCGTTGACCATGGTCAGGGCCGCGATCACCCACGCGACAAAAGCGAGATCGAAGCCGAAGCCCGCCGCACCTCGCGACTGTTGTCCGACGTTTGCCGTCATCGCCCGCCGAAAGAACAGGAAGACCGGCAGTGCGATCAGCATCGACACGGCGTTCAGGACGAAGCTCACCGCCGCGAGGTTCTGAACACCCAAGCGGTAGAGGCTGCCCAGCACCGGCATCAAGACAAAGATCGAGATCACGAATCCGATGGTTTGGACCAGAACATAAGCGCCGATTTCCCGGAGATCGGTCAACGCTCGTCGCTGGCCTCTGCCCGTCTTCGCCAGCAGCCATCGCAGCAAGAGGAAAAGGAACAGCACCGCCATGTCGGCCGAAATGCCGAGCGCCACAGACGTTGACAGCGTGTCGCGATTGCCGCGCTCCGCCAGGCTGCGGACGACCGCCGCGGCGACGGTGAAGTTCCAGATCAAGCCGGCCGCGTGCGCAAACAGGTAGGCGACAAGCTCGGCAGCATCGGTGAATCTTGCTGAACGCTCCGCCACTCGGCCCCCGCAATTCCCGGACCGAGTGTAGGGCCGGAGGTTCTGCCCTGCGGGGACGCAAGGGTTTCAAAGGTACCGAACTGCCTTGGCCTCCCGCGCGACCATCTGGCCCTGCCGTGCCCCTGGCCGCGCCGTTGACAGCGGCGCCTTCAGCGGCACAATCGCCCGCGCTGAATAAACGGTCATTTTCGAGAGGAAAACCATGTCTTCCAGGCTGTTGGGACGACGCACGCTCACTGTCGGAGCGGCGGCCGGGATGGCTTCTCTGGCGATGCCGGCGCTGGCGCAGGGCGAGCCGATCAAGGTCGGCGTGGTCGTGCCGCTGTCAGGTCCCGCCGGCCCCAATGGCCAGGGCGTGTTCCATGCCGTGCAGGTCGCGGCCGAGATGGTCAACGCCAAGGGCGGCGTGAACGGCCGCAAGCTCACGGTCATTTCCAAGGACGACGAGAGCACGCCGGCGGTGGGCGTGACGCGCGCCAACGAAATGGTCGGCGAGAAGGTCGCCGTGGTGATCGAGGGCTGGAACAGCCCGGTGACGCTCGCGACGCAGCCGGTCTATGCACGGGCCGACATCATGGACATCACGGCGGTGTCGAAGGCCGACCAGATCGTCGCCGGCACCGCCAATCCCTATGCCGTGCGCCTCAACAGTTCGAACGCACAGGACGGCGCGGTAATCGCCGACATCCTCGCCAACCATCTCGGAGCCAAGCGCATCGGCTTCCTCACCGAGAACGACGCCTACGGCAACGGCTGCCAGCAGGTGATCGAGGAGGAGCTGAAGAAGATCGGCAAGCCGTTCGAGGTCGTCGTCACCGAGAAGTTCCCGTTCAAGCAGACCGACTTCCGCGTCGCCCTCGCCAACGTCAAGCAGGCCAAGCCGGATGCCGTGGTCGGCATCAACGCCGCCGAATCCTCCGGCATGCCGGCGCTGATCCAGCAGTATCGCCAGGCCGGCATCGACGGCATCTTCGTCGGCGCGGTCGGCACCATCCTGCCGACGGTGTTCAAGATCGCAGGCGAGGCGATGACCGGCGTGGTTTCGGCCGACATCTATTTCCCCGACCTGCCGCCGTTCAACGGCATCAAGGAGAACCTCGCCTTCATCGACGCGTTCAAGAAGGCCCACAACCAGGTGCCCGACAAGGGCGATGCGCTGGGCGCGCAGGCGCTGTTCGTCTGGGCAGCGGCGGCCAACGCCACCAAGAGCCTCGACCGCAAGATGGTCGCCGGGGCGATCCGCGGCAAGACGATCAACGGCACGATTTTCGGCGACATGAGCTTCGAAGCCAACGGCCAGGCCAGGCACAAGCATACGCTGTTCAAGGTCACCGACGGCAAGACCGCGAAGCTCGAGGTGCTGAAGTAGCTTGGCGCTGCTTCGCGTCGAGGGCCTGACCGTCCGCTACGGGGCGCTGACCGCGCTCGACGACATGTCGTGGCAGGTCGAGGCGGGCGAGATCCTGGGCATCATCGGCCCCAACGGCGCCGGCAAGAGTTCGTGCTTCGCCGCCGTCACCAATGCGGTGCGCCGTCAGGGCCATGTGCACCTGGCGGACCGCAACGTGACCGGCGTGCCGACCTACGAGCTGGCGCGGCGCGGCCTGCGCCGGACGTTCCAGCACAAC
>DASXQC010000501.1:0-2889 GCA_036493235.1 Reyranella sp. | reverse complement strand
TGCAGATCGGCCTCGGCCAGCGCCTCGTAGACGCCGGCCTGATAGGAGCCGAGGGCCCCACCACCCTGGAGCAGCAAGGCGATGCGCTCGAAATCAGGTCGCACCCGCGAGCTCATCGGTTCGGATCCCGTTGCGCTGACGTCCATGCTCACTCTCCCCAAACCGGTCGAGCGGGGAGTATGCCACAGCGGTTCAGCGTTTGGGCCAGACCCTGGGAAAGAGGTCGCAGCTCATCGGCGCGCCGGTGTACCGGCCCCCAAAAGTGAGACAGGAAAAGGCGGACAGTTTCTCGTAGAGAGAGGAACTGATGAAGAAGCATCGACATTTCACTGAAGAGCAGAAGCGAGCGGCGGTCGCCCGGGTGGTGAAGGGCGAGGCGGTGTCGACGGTGGCCCGAGCGATCGGAGCCGACCGCAAGCGGCTGTACGAGTGGCGCAGCCGGTACCAGTCGGCCGGGGCGGCAGGGCTGCGGGGCGTGGATCGGCCTCGCAAGGCGGAGGCCCTGGGTGCCCGAGCCCGCTGGTGGGATGGAGCGCCGGATGAGCTTGTCGCGGCGCGCCGGCAGGTCGCCGAGCTGCAGCGCAAGATCGGCGAGCAGCAGGTTGATCTCGATTTTTTTCGCAAAGCCTTGCGGCATATCGAGGAGACACGGCGAGCGCAGGGCGCACCTGGCGGCGCTGCGTCTACCAAGTCATCGAAGCGATGACCTCCTCTATGACGCAAGGCAGCCCGGCGACGATCGAGCGGCTGTGCCGACAGGCCGGCGTGAGCCGCGCCGGTTACTATCGGTTCTGGTGCACCAGCGCGCCACGGGCGCACGACACCACGGTGCGCGACGCCATCCAGCGCCTGGCCCTGGCCAATGGCCGCCACCGCGGCTATCGGCTGGTCGCCTTCCAGCTCCGCCAGGAAGGCCTGGTCGTCAATCACAAGCGGGTCCTGCGCCTGATGCGCCAGGACAACCTGTTGTGCCTGAGAAAGCGGCCTTTTGTGCCGGCGACCACCGCCTCGCGGCATGGCTGGCCGGTGGTGCCCAACCTGGCGCGTGGCATGCAGCTTAGCGGGCTGGACCAGCTGTGGGTGGCCGACATCACCTACATCCGCCTGCTCGAGCAGTTCGCCTATCTCGCCGTCATCCTCGATGCCTTCAGCCGCCGCGTGGTCGGCTGGGCGATGGCCGATCATCTGCAGGCCAGCCTTGCCGTCGACGCCTTGAAGATGGCCATCAAGCGACGCAAGCCCAAGCCCGGCAGCGTGATCCATCACTCCGATCAGGGGACCCAGTACGCCTGCAGCGAATACACCGAGGTGCTGGCGGCCCATGACATCACCGCGAGCATGAGCCGCGTCGGCAACCCTTACGACAACGCCAAGGCCGAGCGCTTCATGCGGACGCTGAAGACCGAGCAGGTTGACGGCACCCTCTACCGCGACCGCCATGACGCCGAGCGCTCGATCGGCGACTTCATCGAGCGAATCTACAACGCTCAGCGCCTGCACACCGCGCTCGACTATCGCTCGCCAGCGCAGTTCGAGGCTTGGCATCGAGCTCGCTCGTTGCCGGGCGTGGGCGACGCTGCGCTCGGAAAGGGCTCCGCGACGCCCACGCCCAATCTCCCGCTTGACCCCAAAACACAACGGGCTCAAGCACGGTCGTGAAACAGCTGTCCGCATTTTTACTGTCTCACCCAAGGGGTGCACTCCAAATTGAGTTTCCGGAGTTTCCGGAGCTCCCGGGAGGGGCTCATGCATTGGACCGCACCCGGTGGGTGAGACAGTAAAACTCCGGACAGCCCTCAGCGAAAACCCTTACGAATCCATTTTCTTACCGTTTATGGACCGTTTTCGACCGTTTTCCCGAGCAGGCGGCATCGACAATGGCCAAGCAAATCAGGGGTTCGACCGTTTTCCGTTGGCGTGGAGCCGCTGGAAAACGGCGAAAACGGTGAAAACGGTCGAGCGAAGCAACGGCGCGCGTCCCATCTCCGCTTCGCAGGCGTCGCGTGGACGATGACGCGGGCCACAAATCATCCCGCTGCCTAGTCCGTCCCGCTGCATCAGGTAGACGGACCATGCCTTTGATCGAGGCGCCTCGTGCAACGCATCGAAAGCTGCGCTGGCTAAGCTTGCTGGTAGAGCCAGGGAAAGCGCTGGCGATCGGACGCTTCGAAGCTGGCGATCTCGTTGTCGCGCCGGCTCGTCTGCTCGATCTGGTCGTGGCCCGCCAGCATCGCCTCGCGCCGCAGCGCATCGATCTCGAACCTCGTCACCTTGCCCGACGGCGAGGTGACGGTGCAGGCCTCGAGATCGATCGACACCTTGCCGGTGCCCTGGCTCGCCTCGACCTCGGCCACCATCTCCTCGATCACCTCGAGCGGCAGCGCCACGGGCAACAGCCCGTTCTGGAAGCAGTTGTTGAAGAAGATCGGCCCAAACGAGGGCGCGATCACGCAGCGGATGCCGAAGCCGAACAGTGACCACACCGCCGCCTCGCGCGAGCTGCCACAGCCGAAATTGTCGGCGGCGAGGATGATCTTGGCATCGCGATATGGCGGCCGGTTCAGCACGAACTCCGGTGCCTCCTTGCCGTCGGGCTTGTAGCGCCACGATTCGAAGGCATAGGGCCCGAGCTTGTCCGGCGGCAAGTCGCGCAGTCGCTCGACGCGGATCACCATGTCGGTGTCGATGTTCTGGCGCATGATGGGCGCGGCGATCGCCGAGAGCTTGGTGAACTTTTCCATCTAGAGCGCCCTCACGTCGGAGATCGTGCCGGTGATCGCCGCGGCCGTCGCCATCGCCGGGCTGGCGAGGTGCGTGCGCGCGCCCGGCCCCTGGCGGCCGACGAAGTTGCGGTTGGAGGTCGAGACGCTCCTCTTGCCCGGCGGCACG
>DASXQC010000500.1:0-6938 GCA_036493235.1 Reyranella sp. | reverse complement strand
TAGATGCCGCCCAGCAGCAGGGCGGTGCCGTCGACCATCGCCGCATCGACCACCTGGCCCTTGCCCGAGCGTTGCGCCTCGAGCAGCCCGCACACCATGCCGAAGGCGAGCAGCATGCCGCCGCCGCCGAAGTCGCCGACCAGGTTGAGCGGCGGCATCGGCTTGTCCTTGCCGCCGATCGCATGCAGAGCGCCGGTGAGCGCGATGTAGTTGATGTCGTGGCCGGCCGCCTTGGCGAGCGGGCCTTCCTGGCCCCAGCCGGTCATGCGGCCATAGACCAGCTTCGAATTGCGGCCGAGGCAGACGTCGGGACCGAGACCGAGGCGCTCGGCGACTCCGGGACGGAACGGCTCGGTCATGCCGTCGGCCTTGTCGATCAGGCGCAGCACGACCTCGACGCCTTCCTTCTTCTGCAGGTCGACCGACACCGAGCGGCGGCTCCTGTTGTGCACGGCAAACTTCGGATCGGAGAGGCGATCCATCACGTGCGTCTTGGTGCGATCGATGCGGATCACGTTGGCGCCCATGTCACCCAGCATCATGGAGCACATCGGACCCGGGCCAATGCCCGCCAGCTCGACGATCGTCAGCCCCGAAAGCGGCCCGCCCGCGCCTGTGCCCATGACTTTCCTCCTGCGAAATTCAGTTCCTGCCGATCAGTGTAGCGCAATGTGCTGCGCCAAGAAGCCCTGCACCCGCTGGATCGCATCGGCGCGTGCGACCGGATCCTCGCCGGTGATCGGCACCACGCCGTCGCGCGTGGTGTAGGCCGTCAGCTCCTTGCGCTTGAGGTTCGGCCAGTCGAAATCGTGCCAGGCCTCGGGATAGAGCTGCCAGGTGATCGCGGCCCCGCGCGCCACGGCGCCGTCGACCAGCGCCTTGCACGGCTTGGCCGGAGTCCAGACGTCCTTGCCGCCGATCAGGACCAGCAGCGGGATCGACGGCGTCCAGTCGCTGCCCATGCGCTGCCCGCCGCACGAGCCGGGATAGAAGGCGATCGCCGCGCGGAAGTCGGGACCGGCAAACGCCGCCGGTCGGCCGTGGCGCCTGCCGAGCGAGAACAGCACGGCGCCGCCGCCGTTCGACCAGCCTATTTCGGCGATCCGATCTTTCATGACGAACGGCTGCTGCTGCAGCCAGGCGAGTCCGGCATAGGCGTCGCCCGGCCGGCGCAGATAGACCCATTCCTTGAAGCCGCTGGGCGAGCATTCCTCGCCCGAGCTGCGGGGCGTGAAGCTGTCGATCATCAGCACGGCATAGCCCTGTGCGGTGAGCTTGCCCGCCCAGTCCACCTCGCGCGACATGATGCGATGGCTGAGGGAGGAGATGAGCCCACCGCAACCGTGCAGGAACACGACGGCCGGCGCCGGGCCTGGCCGGTTCGGCTTGAACAGGTAGGCGGTGAGCTCGGTCGCGGGACGGCCATCGCCGGCATCGAATGACGGAAAGTGCACAGTGTCTTGCGCCATCGCGGCGAGCGACGTGAACTGCACGATCAGGGCGAGAAGCCAGCGCATGAACTGCGGAATGGTAGCCGATCCCCGGCGGCCGGTCTAAAGTCCGCGCGCGGCCGCAGTCGGGGGTCGGAGGAAACGGATGCGTGTTGGCGGGTATTTGACTTGGGCAGTGCTGGCGCTCGCGCTTACGGGCAGCGCCTGGGCCCAGCAGACTCCGCCGTCCAGCGCGCCGCAGCCGGCCGCGCCCGCCGTAGACGCAAAGCCTGCACCGCCGCCGGCGCCCCGGGAATACGATCAGCGGATCCTGGTGCCGGGCTCGTGGTTCCACGGCGTGCATGGCCTCGCCTTCAACAAGGATGACCAGCTCTTCGCGGGCTCCGTGCTGGGCCAGACGATCTATCGCGTGCAGGTCGATGCGGGCGAAGTCGATCGTTTCATCGAGCCGCCGATCGGCATGGCCGACGACATCGCCTTCGCCGAGGACGGCAGCATGGCGTGGACGGCCTTCCTGATGGGCAAGGTCTATCTGCGCCGCGGCAACAAGACGATCGAGATCGCCAATGGCCTGAGCGGCCCCAACTCGATCGCCTTCACCAAGGACGGCCGGCTGTTCGTCTCCGAGGTGTTCCTGGGCGACGCGCTGTACGAGATCGACATCAAGAACGTCGACAAGCCCGACTTCAAGTCGATCCCCCGCAACGAGCTGCGCCGGGTCGCCGAGAAGCTGGGCGGCCTGAACGGCTTCGAGATCAACAAGGACGACGGCTTCCTCTACGGCCCGCTGTGGTTCAAGGGCCAGGCGGTGAAGATCAACATCGAGACCGGCGCGGTCGAGGTGATCGCGAGCGGCTTCAGGATTCCCGCCGCCGCCAACATCGATCCGCAGAGCCGCGACGATCTCTACGTCATCGACACCGGCACCGGCTCGGTGTGGAAGGTGAGCCTCAGCAGCAAGGCCAAGCGTCTGGTCGCCACACTGAAGCCTGGCCTCGACAATCTCGCCTTCGATTCGCGCGGCCGGCTGTTCGTGACCTCGATGACCGACAACGGCATCTATCTGGTCGACAAGGTGACCGGCGCGTCGAGGACCATCGTCGAGGGCAAGCTCGCGATCCCGAGCGACCTCGCGGTGGCGACCGAGAACGGCAAGGACACGGTGCACGTCGCCGACGTCTTCAGCTACCGCACGGTGGACGGCAACAGCGGCGCGGTGAGCGACGTGTTGCGCGTGCAGGGCGACACGCATTCCTATCCGCTCGGCATCTCGGTCGGGCCGCGGCACGTGCTGCTGTCGAGCTGGTTCTCGAACACGGTCGAGAAGGTCGACCGCAAGACCGACAAGCTGGTGGCCACGCTGTCCGACTTTGCCGCACCGGTCGACGCCGTGGAGATGGCGGACGGCACGCTCTACGTCGCCGAGCTCGGCAGCGGCAACCTCTTGAAGGTGAGCGCCGACGGCAAGGAGCGCACGATCGTCGCCAAGGAGCTGCGCGGGCCGGCAGCGCTGGCCAAGGGCCGGGACAACATCCTCTACGTAACCGAGAATGCCGCGGGCGCCGTGACCCAGATCGACCTCGGCTCGGGCGCGCACAAGGTGGTGACCGACGGGCTGGCCGGTCCGGAAGGGATCGATGTCGGCCCCGACGGCAAGCTTTACGTCGCCGAGGTCGGCCAAAAGCGCATCGTCTCGATCGATCCGGCGACAGGCGCCAAGACCGTTATCGCCTCGAATCTCGATATCGGCCTGGAGAGCTATCCCGGTGGACCGCCGATGCTGGTGACGACCGGCGTCGCCGTTGGCGCAGGCGGCGCGATCTATGTCAGCTCCGATCGCCGCAACGCGCTCTATAAGCTGACGCCGCCTGCTGCGAAGGAATAGCGTTCATGCCCGGCATTCCGTACATCAAGGAATTCAAGTTCGACTACGGCACGGCGATGGAGGTGACGCCTCTGATCCGCCGCGTGGTTGCGCACAATCCCAGCCCGTTCACCTTCAAGGGCACGGGCACCTACATCATCGGCCACGGCAAGGTGGCGATCGTCGATCCCGGCCCCGACCAGCAGGACCATATCGATGCCGTCCTGAAGGCGGTACGCGGCGAGACGGTGACGCATATCTTTGTTACGCATACGCATGTCGACCATGTGCCGGCGACGCCGGCGATGGCCAAGGCGACCGGCGCCAAGGTCTACAGCTACGGCCCGCATCCGACGCCGGCCGGCGTGTCGACCGAGCAGGAAGGCGACTTCTCCTTCGCGCCGGACATCAAGCTCAACGACGGCGACGTCGTGCATGGCGACGGCTGGAACGTCGAGGCGGTCTATACGCCGGGCCACATCTCCAACCATCTCTGCTTCGCGGTGAAAGAGGACAATGCGCTCCTCTCCGGCGATCACGTGATGGGCTGGTCGACCGCGGTGATCTCGCCGCCCGACGGCAACATGGCCGACTACTTCGCCTCCCTGCGCAAGCTCCTGCCGCGTTCCGAGCAGCTCTTCATCCCGACGCACGGCGCGGAGATCCGTAATCCGCATCCGTTCGTCGAGGCCTATATCGAGCATCGCCTGGGCCGCGAAGCGCAGATCATGGCGCGGCTCAAGGAAGGGCCGCAGACCATCCCGCGGATGGTCGCCAAGAACTACGCCGACGTCCCGCAGCACCTGCACGCCGCCGCCGGCCGCTCGATGCTGGCCCACCTGATCCAGATGGCGAAGGACGGCCGCGTGAAGACCGAGGACGGCCGGGCGCGGATCGACAGCACATATCGGCTATAGGACAAAGCCTTCCTCCCCTTGGCGGACTCCGCGAAGGGGAGAAAGCTGAAATTCAGGGGAGAGATGAAATGGACCTGAAACTTTCCGGCAAGACCGTTCTCATCACCGGCGGCAGCAAGGGCATCGGCTATGCCTGTGCCGAGGCCTTCGCGGCCGAAGGCTGTGCGGTGCATATCGCCTCGCGCTCCAAGGACTCGCTCGAAGCCGCGCGCGACAAGATCCGTTCGCGCCACAACGTGCCGGTCGAGATCCACGTCGCCGACTTCTCCAAGGGCGACACGGTGCGCAGCGTGGTCGAGGCGGCGGGCCACGCCGACATCCTGGTCAACAACGCCGGCGCCATCCCGCGCGGCGATATCTTCACGATGACCGAGTCCAAGTGGCGCGAGGCGTGGGAGCTGAAGATGTTCGGCTACGTCAACGCCACGCGCGCGATGCTGGAGAAGATGTACGCGCGCAAGAAGGGCGTGGTGGTGAACATCATTGGCCTGGCTGGCGAGAGCTTCAATTACGACTACGTCGCCGGTACCACGGCCAACGCCGGCCTGATGGCCTTCACCCGCGCGGTCGGCTCCAAGAGCGTCGATCACGGCGTGCGCGTGGTGGCGATCAATCCGCCCGGCACGCGCACCGACCGCATGACGACCCTGCTGCGCAGCCAGGCCGAGAAAGATTTGGGTGATCCCGAGCGCTGGCCCGAGCTCACCAAGCACATGCCGTTCGGCCGGCCGGCCGAGCCGACCGAGGTGGCCGACCTCGCGGTGTTCCTGGCGTCGGATCGCGCCAGCTACATAAGCGGCGTGGTGATGACGTTGGACGCGGGACAAGCCGCGCGACACTAGAGCGGGGGCGTGCCCCAGCGCCGCGCGGCCCGGTTCTGGAGGAGGCGTCAGAACCGGTAGTTGAAGCCCACGCGCAGCAGGTTGCCGATCGAGCGCTCGCTGATCGACGTCGTGGCCGGCGTCGACAGCGGCGTGTCGGGCGAGCCGATCCACAAGTACTCGAGCTTGGCCGACCAGTGCTCGTTCAGCTTGCCTTCGACGCCGCCGCCGAATGTGTAGGTCCAGAAGTTGTTCGAGCTGTCGAACGAGCCGAATTGCGAGTCGAAGCCCGACAGCCGCTGCTGGCCCCACACCGCGCCGCCGGTGACGTACGGCATCACCGAGCCGACCGGATAGCCGACGCGGGCGCGGAAGGTCGAGAACCACGGAATGCTCTGGGTCGCGCTGATGAACGACGGGCCGGCCCCGCCGGTGACGCCGCCCGTCATGGTCGAGCCCTGGAAGTCGATCTCACCGCCCAGCAGCACGGGGCCGATCAGGTAGTTGTAGCCGCCCTGCACGCCGCCAACGAAACCGCTGCTGGTCCCGTTGAAACCGCCGCCGGTGTTGTTCTCGACGATCGAGGCCGAGGTCGAGCTCCACAGGCCGCCGGCGTTCAGACCGGCATAGAAGCCTTCCCATTGGCTGTTGTTGTTGCTCTGGGCCTGCGCCGCGAACGGTATGGCCGTCGTCGCCGCAAGGATCGCCGCAGCAGCGGCAATCGAGGTCCGTTTGATTGTCATCGTTACACTCCACGCATTGAGAGAGGGGACGTCGGTGGGTACGTGGAGTGGGCCGCCGAAACGCGGCGCTCGCAGGGCATCACTGGGGAGGCCGCGTGACCGGCATTTGCAGTGTCAGTCCTGCACCAGTCAGGCAAATGGGACCGGGTCCCGCGCATGACACCGGGATTGCAATCGGTAATCGCTTGCTGCGGCATGATCCACAGTGCAGCAGAGACGGTGCGACGGTACTTTCCCGCACCTCCTCATGTCCGCATCCCTCGCCACCGCGCACGACCTGCTGCACTCGGTTTTCGGCTTCGGCGAATTCCGCCCGGGGCAGGAAGAAATCGTGCAGGCCGTGCTCGACGGCGAGAACGTGCTCGCCATCATGCCGACGGGCTCCGGCAAGTCGCTGTGCTACCAGCTGCCGGCGCTGGCGCGGCCCGGACTGACGCTCGTCGTATCGCCGCTGATCGCGCTGATGCGCGACCAGGTACGCGCGCTCAGCGCCGCCGGTGTTGCGGCGGGCAGCCTCAATTCGAGCAACGAGCCGGCCGAGAACGCGCGCGTGATGCGGCTGCTGCGCCAGGGCGAACTGCGGCTGCTCTATGTCGCGCCCGAGCGGCTCGCGCGGCCCGACACGCTCGAGATGCTGTGCGACAGCGACGTGCGCATGATGGCGATCGACGAGGCGCACTGCGTCTCGCAATGGGGTCACGACTTCCGGCCCGACTACCTGTCGCTCGGCAGCGTGGCGCGCCAGATCGGCGGGCAGCTCCAGACCATGGCGCTGACCGCGACGGCCGATACGCCGACGCGCGGCGACATCGTCGACAAGCTGTTCGCGAAACCGCCGCGCACCTTCGTGCGCAGCTTCGACCGGCCGAACCTCAAGCTCGCCTTCAGGTCCAAGGAGCGCTCGTCACGTCAGGTGCTGGCCTTCGTGCGTGAGCACGAGGGCGAGAGCGGCATCATCTACTGCGCCTCGCGCCGCAAGGTCGAGGAGCTTGCCGACACCTTGCGCAAGGACGGCGTCAACGCGCTGCCCTATCACGCCGGCCTCGACAAGCAGGTGCGCGACGCCAACCAGGACGCCTTCCAGCAGCAGGACGGCGTGGTGATGACGGCGACCGTCGCCTTCGGCATGGGCATCGACAAGC
>DASXQC010000499.1:0-6551 GCA_036493235.1 Reyranella sp. | reverse complement strand
GGCCATGCCCGGATAGAACTTGCGCAAATCCTCCAGCGCATGCTCGGCCAGCCGGCGGTAGGTCGTGATCTTGCCGCCGAACACCGAGAGCATCGGCGCCGCGCCGCTCGGCGCGTCGACCTCGAGGTGATAGTCGCGCGTGACGGCCGACGGATCGTCGTCGCCGTCGTCGAACAGCGGCCGCACGCCCGAGTAGGTCCACACCACGTCCTGCGGCCGCACCGGCTTCGTCATGTAGTGGCTGGCGAGCTCGCAGAGATAGGCGATCTCCTCCGGCGTGCAGACCGCGTCCTCGCTCTTGTCGACCGGGATGTCGGTCGTGCCGATCAGCGAGAACTCGCGCTCGTAGGGAATGACGAAGACGATGCGGTTGTCCTTGTTCTGCAGGATGAAGGCGTGGTCGCCGTCGTGCAGACGCGGCACGATGATATGGCTGCCCTTGATCAGCCGCACGCGCTTGGGCGTCTTGATGTGCGTTTGTTCGTCGAGGAAGTGCTTCACCCACGGCCCGCAGGCATTCACCAGCCCGCGCGCAGTGAGCCGGACGCTCGCACCGTCCGGCGCCTGCAGCTCGATCTCCCACAGCTTGCCGTCGCTGCTGCGATGCGCCGCCATGCAGCGATGGCGCGCATAGATCGTGGCGCCCATCTGGCGAGCCGACTTCACGTTCTCGATCACCAGTCGGGCATCGTCGACCCATGCGTCGGAGTAGACGAAGCCTTTCTTGAATTGCGGCTTCAGCCCCTTGCCGAAGCGCGAGCTGGCGAAGTCGACCGCCTCCGACTTCGGCAGCGTCATGTGCCAGTCGAGGTGGTCGTAGAGGAACAGGCCGATCCGCAGCATCCAGCGTGGCCTGAGATGCGGCTCGTGCGGCAGCACGAAGCGCAATGGCCAGGAGATGTGCGGCGCCTTGGCGAGCAGGATCTCGCGCTCCATCAGCGCCTCGCGCACCAGCCGGAACTCGTAGTGCTCGAGATAGCGCAGGCCGCCATGGATCAGCTTGGTCGCCTTGGACGACGTGGCCGACGCGAAATCGTTCATTTCGCACAGACCGACCTTGAGGCCCCGGCCGGTCGCGTCGCAGGCGATCCCCGCGCCGTTAATTCCCCCGCCGACCACGAAGAGGTCCAGTGGCCGGTTCTCACTTCCATTCATGGACTGTCATATAGCGCGCTTGACCCTCGCGCGCTCGCACCGCAAAAGGCCGCATGGGGTTTCTGTTCAAGATAGCGGTGTTCGGGGTGGTGGCGTACGTCGCCTGGACCACCGCGCGCCGCTGGCTCGGCCTGTCCGGTGGGCCGCCGCGGGCGCCCGCCCCACCGCAGCGCGAGGCAGCGGCCCAGCAGCGCCAGCCCATGGTCGAGGACACGCGTTTATGCACGGTCTGTGGGGCCTACGTTTCCACCAGTTCGGGCCGCTGCGGCCGGGCGGACTGCCCTCAAGGCTGAGCGCATCGGAGTGCTTGACCGGGTAGGGGGCGGTCCCTATTTTGCCGCACCGCAAAAACGGCCTTAAGTGGCGGAAACACAAGGCCTTCTAAGCCCTCGGGGAAGTCCGGTGTCCAAGCCTTCCAAGCCGCAATGCTTCCAGGACCTGATCCTGACCTTGCAGGAGTATTGGGCGGGCCAAGGTTGCCTGATCCTCCAGCCCTACGACATGGAGATGGGCGCCGGCACGTTCCACACGGCGACCACCCTGCGCGCGCTCGGGCCGAAGCCCTGGTACGCCGCCTACGTGCAGCCCTCTCGGCGGCCGAAGGATGGCCGCTACGGCGAGAACCCCAACCGGCTGCAGCATTACTACCAGTTCCAGGCGATCCTGAAGCCGTCGCCGACCGACATCCTCGAGCGCTATCTCGGCTCGCTGGAAGCGATCGGCATCGACACGACCCTGCATGACATCCGCTTCGTCGAGGACGACTGGGAGAGCCCGACGCTCGGCGCCTGGGGCCTCGGCTGGGAAGTCTGGTGCGATGGCATGGAGATCACCCAGTTCACCTACTTCCAGCAGGTGGGCGGCATAGAGGTCGACCTGGTGGCGGGCGAGGTCACCTACGGACTCGAACGGCTCGCCATGTACTTGTTCGACAAGAAGACGGTATACGAGCTCCCGTTCAACGCGCCGACCTCCAACGTGCCGTTGTTGTACGGAGACGTGTTCCTGCAGAACGAGCAGGAGCAGTCGGCCTACAATTTCGAGATCGCCGACACCGACATGCTGTTCCGCCACTTCGCCGACGCGGAGAAGGAGTGCGGCCGGCTGATCGAGCGCAAGCTGCCGTTGCCGGCCTATGAGCAGTGCATCAAGGCCTCGCACAGCTTCAACCTGCTCGACGCGCGCGGGGTGATCAGCGTGACCGAGCGGCAGAGCTATATCCTGCGCGTTCGCACGCTCGCAAAGGCGTGCTGCGAGATATGGCTCGCAACGCAGCAAGCCGAGAGAGTTGCCGCGTGATGTCCGAGCTTCTCCTCGAGATCCTGTCCGAAGAGATCCCGGCGCGCATGCAGGCGCGCGCTGCGGATGATTTCAAGCGCCTGGTGACCGACGGCCTCAAGGCTGCGGGCCTCACCTTCGGCGATGCGCGCGCCTTCGCGACACCGCGACGGCTGGCGCTGGTGGTCGACGGCCTGCCGGCGGCGCGGCCCGATGTCAGCGAGGAGCGGCGCGGACCGCGGGTCGGTGCGCCCGATAATGCAGTCCAGGGCTTCCTCAAGGGCGCGGGCCTCACCTCACTCGACCAGGCGGAGAAGCGCGACACCGGCAAGGGCGAGTTCTGGTTCGCCGTCATCAAGAAGAAGGGCGGTCCGACCGCCGATGTGCTGCCCGGCGTGGTCGACGCGGCGCTGAAGACGCTGCCGTGGCCCAAGTCGATGAAGTGGGGCAGCGGCACCATGCAGTGGGTACGGCCGCTGCAGGGCATCATCGCGCTGTTCGACGGCAAGGTGCTGGCGGGGCAGATCGTCCCCGGCGGCGACATGCATCCGGTGCCGTTCGGCGATACCACGCGCGGCCATCGCTTCCTGAGCAAGGGCGCCCTCACCGTGTCGGGCTTCGCCGACTATCAGGCGAAGCTCCGGGCGGCGCATGTCGTGCTCGATCCGGCGGAGCGCAGGAAGATCATCCTCGACGGCGCACGCGCGCTGACGCAACAGGCGCAGGTCGCGCTGAAGGACGACGAGGGGCTGCTGGACGAGGTGGCCGGCCTGGTCGAATGGCCGGTGCCGCTGATCGGCACCATCGATGCTCAGTTCATGGACGTGCCGTCCGAGGTGCTGATCGTGTCGATGAAGACGCACCTTCGCCAGTTCGTCACGACCAAAGCTGACGGCACGCTCGCCAACCGCTTCATCGTGGTCGCCAACACTGTGGCGCGCGACGGCGGCAAGACGATCGTCGAAGGCAACGAGCGCGTGCTGCGCGCGCGGCTGGCCGACGCCAAGTTCTTCTGGGACCTCGACCGCAAGACCCGGCTGGAGGAGCGGCTGCCGGCACTGAAGGGGATCGTGTTCCATGCAAAGCTCGGCACGCAGGCCGAGCGGGTACAGCGCATCGCGGCACTCGCCACCGCGGTCGCGGATTTCGTGCCGGGCGCCGACAAGGCGCAGGTCATGATGGCGGCCGAGCTGTGCAAGGCCGACCTCGTGTCCGGCATGGTCGGCGAGTTCCCCGAGCTGCAGGGTATCATGGGCCGCTACTACGCCCTGCACGAGCAGCTGCCCGCCGCGGTGGCCGATGCGATCGGCGATCACTACGCGCCGGCCGGCCCCAACGATCGCTGCCCCTCCGCGCCGGTGTCGATGGCCGTGGCGCTGGCCGACAAGCTCGACGCGCTGACCTCGTTCTGGTCGATCGGCGAGAAGCCGACCGGCTCGCGCGATCCCTATGCGCTGCGCCGTGCTGTATTGGGCGTGATCCGCATCGTCGTCGAGAACAAGCTGCGCCTGCCGTTGCGGAAGTTCTTTAAGGAAGCCGACCTGCTCGACTTCTTCGCCGAGCGCCTCAAGGTGCAGATGCGCGACAAGGGCGTGCGGCACGATGTGATCGACGCGGTGTTCGCGCTGGGTGACGAGGACGATCTCGTGCGCCTGCTGGCGCGTGTCGAGGCGCTGCAGTCCTTCCTGGGGACGGACGCCGGCAAGAACCTGCTCACGGGCTATGGCCGCGCGGCCAACATCGTTCGCGCCGAGGAGCGCAAGGACAAGTCGCTGGCGGCCCGGATCGCGAGCGTACCCGATGTCGCACTGCTGGAACTCGCCGAGGAGAAGGCCGTTGCATCCGCTTTGGCGGAGGTCGAGCGTACGGTGAAGCCGGCGTTGCAAAAGGAAGATTTCGCCGCAGCCATGCAGGCGCTTGCCGGGTTACGCGCGCCGATCGACGCTTTCTTCGACAAGGTCACGGTAAACGTACAGGACAAGCCGGACCTTCGTCTCAATAGGTTGAAACTGTTGAATCAAATCCGTGCCACCATGGATGCGGTGGCTGACTTTTCGAAGATCGAGGGCTAGCGATATGGCCAAGTGGGTTTACAGCTTCGGGAACGGCACGGCGGAAGGCCGCGCCGACATGCGCAATCTGCTGGGCGGCAAGGGCGCCAACCTGGCCGAGATGTCGAGCCTCGGCCTGCCGGTGCCGCCGGGCTTCACCGTGACCACCGAGGTCTGCACCTACTACTACGCCAACAAGGAGACCTATCCGGCCGAGTTGCAGGACGAGGTCGATAAGGCGCTGGCCGCGGTCGAGAAGACCGTTGGTGCGAGCCTCGGCGACACCAACAACCCGCTGCTGGTGTCGGTGCGCTCCGGTGCGCGCGCCTCGATGCCGGGCATGATGGACACCGTCCTGAACCTCGGCCTCAACGACCGCACCGTGCTCGGCCTCGCCAAGTCGTCGGGCGACGAGCGTTTCGCCTGGGACAGCTACCGCCGCTTCATCCAGATGTACTCGAACGTCGTGCTCGACGTGGCGCACCACTATTTCGAGGACGTGCTGGAGCGCAAGAAGGAGGATCTCGGCGTCCACATGGACACCGACCTCAAGGCCGACGACTGGAAGTCGGTCGTGACCGAGTACAAGAAGACCGTCGAGAAGCGCACCGGTAAGCCGTTCCCCCAGGAGCCGCGGGAGCAGCTGTGGGGCGCGATCGGTGCGGTGTTCGGCTCGTGGATGAACCAGCGCGCCATCACCTACCGCCGCCTGCACTCGATCCCCGAGAGCTGGGGCACCGCCGTCAACGTGCAGGCGATGGTGTTCGGCAATATGGGCGATGACTGCGCGACCGGCGTCGCCTTCACGCGCGATCCGTCGACCGGCGCCAACCTGTTCTATGGCGAATACCTGGTGAACGCACAGGGCGAGGATGTCGTGGCCGGCATCCGCACGCCGCAGCATCTCACCGTTGAAGGCAAGACGGCGCAGAAGTCCGACGCGCCGGCGATGGAAGAGGTGATGCCCGAGGTCTTCAAGCAGCTTTGCGGCGTGCGCGAGACGCTCGAGAAGCACTACAGCGACATGCAGGACATCGAGTTCACCGTGCAGCGCGGCACGCTCTACATGCTGCAAACCCGCAACGGCAAGCGCACCGCCAAGGCCGCGCTCAAGATCGCCGTCGACATGGTGCGCGAGGGCCTGATCGACAAGAAGGAGGCCGTGGCGCGCATCGTGCCCTCGTCGCTCGACCAGCTGCTGCACCCGACGCTCGATCCCAAGGCGGCGCGCAAGGTGATCTCCAAGGGCCTGCCGGCCTCGCCGGGCGCGGCCTCGGGCAAGGTCGTGTTCTCGGCCGATGCCGCGGAGAAGCAGGCGCGTGACGGCGAGAAGGTGATCCTGGTGCGCCGCGAGACGTCGCCGGAGGACATCCACGGCATGCACGCGGCCGAGGGCATCCTGACCTCGACCGGCGGCATGACCAGCCACGCCGCCGTGGTGGCGCGCGGCATGGGCAAGCCGTGCGTGGCGGGCGCGGGCGACGTGCGCATCGACGCCAAGGCCGGCACGATGTCGGTGCGCGGTACCGTGGTGAAGACGGGCGAGCAGATCACGCTCGACGGCAGCACGGGCGAAATCATGCTGGGCATCGTGCCGACAGTGCAGCCCGAGCTCTCCGGCGACTTCGCCGAGCTGATGGTATGGGCCGACGAGGTCCGTACGCTCGGCATCCGGACCAATGCCGACACGCCGACTGACGCGGCGCAAGCGCGCAAGTTCGGCGCCGAAGGTATTGGCCTCTGCCGCACCGAGCACATGTTCTTCGAGGGCGACCGCATCGTCGCGGTGCGCCAGATGATCCTGGCCGACGACGAGAAGAGCCGGCGCGCGGCGCTTGCCAAGATCCAGCCGATGCAACGGCGGGATTTCATCGAGCTGTTCGAGATCATGGCTGGCCTGCCGGTCACCATCCGCCTGCTCGATCCGCCGCTGCACGAGTTCCTGCCCAAGACGCGGACCGATATGGAACAGGTCGCCAAGGACATCGGCGTCGACCTGCGCGAGATCGAGGCGCGCACCAACAAGCTGCACGAGACCAACCCGATGCTCGGCCATCGCGGCGTGCG
>DASXQC010000498.1:0-21507 GCA_036493235.1 Reyranella sp. | reverse complement strand
CAGCTTGATGCCGACAAACGGCACGACCACACCGCCGAGGCCGTAGACAAGGAGATTGCGCAGCAGCAGCGCCGAGGCGCCGGCCGGCCGGTAGGTCACGCCGCGCAGCGCCAACGGGATCAGCGCGACGATGATCAAGGCGTTGAAGATGATCGCCGACAGGATGGCGCTCTGCGGCGTCTTGAGGTGCATCAGGTTCAGCGCCTGGAGCTGCGGGTAGAACGCCACGAACATCGCCGGGATGATGGCGAAGTACTTGGCGACGTCGTTGGCGATGGAGAAGGTCGTGAGCGCGCCGCGGGTCATCAGCAACTGCTTGCCGATCTCGACGATCTCGATGAGCTTGGCCGGGTCGCTGTCGAGATCGACCATGTTGCCGGCCTCGCGCGCCGCCATCGTGCCAGTGTTCATCGCTACGCCGACATCGGCCTGGGCGAGCGCCGGCGCATCGTTGGTGCCGTCGCCGCACATCGCCACCAGCTTGCCCTGCGCCTGTTCCTTGCGGATCAGCTCGAGCTTGGCCTCGGGCGTGGCTTGCGCCAGGAAATCGTCGACGCCCGATTCGGCGGCGATCGCGGCTGCGGTCAGCGGATTGTCGCCGGTGATCATGACGGTGCGGATGCCCATCCGCCGGAGCGTCGCGAAACGATCGCGGATCCCGCCCTTCACGATGTCCTTGAGATGGATGACGCCCAGCAGCTTGCCGTCCTTCGCCACGGCGAGCGGCGTGCCGCCTTCCTTGGCGATCTTATTGGCAATCGACTCGAGCTCATTCACGACCTGTGGCGCGGTGAGCTTCGCCTTGCTGGCGACGACCACCGCATCGACCGCGCCCTTGCGGATCGAGGCGCCGTCGACGTCGATGCCGCTGATGCGGGTGTTGGCCGAGAACGGAATGAAGTGCGCATGCAGCGGCGCCATGTCCCGGCCGCGGATGTTGTACTTCTCCTTGGCCAGCACGACGATCGATCGGCCTTCCGGCGTCTCGTCGCTGAGCGAGGCGAGCTGCGAGGCATCGGCGAGATCGCGCTCGCTGACGCCGCTGACCGGCAGGAACGCCGTCGCCTGGCGATTGCCCAAGGTGATCGTGCCGGTCTTGTCGAGCAGCAGGGTGTCGACGTCACCTGCCGCTTCGACGGCGCGGCCCGACATCGCCAGCACGTTGAAGCGCACCAGCCGGTCCATACCGGCGATGCCGATCGCCGACAACAGCGCGCCGATCGTCGTGGGGATGAGGGTGACGAACAGCGCCACCAGAACCAGCACGCTCATGGTGCCGCCGGCATAGGCCGCGAAGCTCGGAATGCTGGCGACCGAGAAGATGAAGATGATGGTCATGCCGGCCAGCAGGATGTTGAGCGCGATTTCGTTCGGCGTCTTCTGGCGCTCGGCGCCCTCGACCAGGGAGATCATGCGGTCGAGGAAGGTCGAGCCCGGCTCGGCCGTGATGCGCACCTTGATCCAGTCGGAGATCACCTCGGTGCCGCCGGTGACGGCCGAGCGGTCGCCGCCGCTCTCGCGGATCACCGGGGCGGATTCGCCGGTGATCGCCGCCTCGTTGACCGAGGCGACACCCTCGATGACCTCGCCGTCGGACGGGATGAGATCACCCGCCTCGACCAGCACGATGTCGCCCTTGCGCAGCTTGGGCGCCGGCACCTCCATCCACTTGGGATCCGAGACATGGATCAGCTTCTTGGCGATCGTCTCGGTCTTGGCCTTGCGCAGCGTCGCTGCCTGCGCCTTGCCGCGACCCTCGGCCACCGCCTCGGCGAAGTTGGCGAACAGCACGGTGAACCAGAGCCAAAGGTTGATCTGCAGGGCGAAGCCCTGGTGCGGCGCGCCATTCACCAGATCGCGCACGAACAGGATCGTCGTCAGCGTGGCGACGACCTCGACCGTGAACATCACCGGGTTGCGGATCAGCGTTCGCGGATCGAGCTTGGCGAGCGCGTCGATCAGGGCCGGTCCGATGATCTTCGGATCGGCAAGGGTGGATGCACTTTTGCTGGCCATTTTATGCCCCTAGAAAAGCGTGCCGGCGTTCATCGACACCTGCTCGACGATCGGGCCGAGCGCGAGAGCCGGGAAGTAGGTCAGGCCGCCGACGATCAAGACGACGCCGACAACCAGGGCGACGAACAGTCCGCCGTCGGTCGGAAAGGTGCCAGCCGAGGCCGGCACGATCTTCTTGGCCGCAAGCGAGCCCGCGATCGCCATCATCGGCACGATCATCAGGAAGCGGCCGATGAACATCGCGAACCCGATGGTGGTGTTGTAGAATATGGTGTTGGCGCTGATGCCCGCGAACGCCGAGCCGTTGTTGGCCGTGCCTGACGTGTAGGCGTAGAGGATCTCGCTGAAGCCGTGCGGCCCCTGGTTGGCCGGACCGGCGAGGCCGGCATCGACCACAGTGGCGAGCGCCGTGAAGCCCAGGATCGACAGCGGCAGGATCAGGACGGCGAGCATCGCCATCTTCACTTCCTTGGCCTCGATCTTCTTGCCGAGATACTCCGGCGTGCGGCCGACCATGAGGCCCGCGACGAACACCGCGATGATGGCGAACAGCAGCATGCCGTAGAGGCCCGCGCCGACGCCGCCGACGATGATCTCGCCGAGTTGCATGTTGAACAGCGGCACCAGCCCGCCGAGCGGTGTGAGGCTGTCGTGCATCGTGTTGACCGCGCCGCACGAGGCGTCGGTGGTGACGGTGGTGAACAGCGCCGAATTGGCGATGCCGAAGCGAACTTCCTTGCCTTCCATGCTGCCGCCGGCGAGGCCGAGCTGACTGAGCACCGGGTTGCCGGCCGCTTCGGCCCAGTAGGCCGTCACGACGCCGGCCAGGAACAGGATGCCCATGACGCCGAACACCGCCCAGCCCTGGCGCTCGTCGCCGACCATGCGGCCGAACACGTTGGTGAGCGCGGCGCCGATCGAGAAGATCAGGACCATCTCGATCAGGTTGGTGAGCGCGTTCGGGTTCTCGAACGGGTGCGCGGAGTTGGCGTTGAAGAAGCCGCCGCCGTTGGTGCCCAGCATTTTGATGACTTCCTGCGAGGCCACCGGCCCCTGCGCGATCACCTGCTTGGCGCCCTCGAGCGTCGTCGCCTCGGTGTAGGCGCTGAGGTTCTGCGGCACGCCCAGTCCGACCAGAACAAGAGTGGCGACAATCGAAATGGGCAGCAGCACGTAGAGCGTGGTGCGGGTGAGATCGACCCAGAAATTGCCGACGCTGTTGGCCGAGCGCCGGGCGAAGCCGCGCACCAGCGCGACGGCGAGCGCAATGCCGGTCGCGGCCGAGACGAAGTTGTGCACCGTGAGTCCCGCCATCTGGACGAGGTAGCTCATGGTCGTCTCGGGGACGTAGGACTGCCAGTTGGTGTTGGTGTCGAAGCTCATCGCCGTGTTGAAGGCGAGGCCCTGCTCGACTGCCGACTGGCCGGCCGGATTGAACGGCAGCAGCGCCTGCAGGCGCATCAGCGCATAGAGCGTCAGGAAGCCGGCCAGGCTGAACAGCAGCATGGCGACGGCATAGACGACCCAGCTCTGCTCGCGCCGCTGGTCGACGCCGCACAGCCGGTAGACGCCACGCTCGACCGGCCCGAGCACGGGCGACAGGAAAGTGCGCTCGCCGCTGAAGACGCGGGTCATGTAGGACCCGAGCGGCTTCACGATCAGGATGATCAGCGCGGAGAACAGCGCGATCTGGAGCCAGCCGTTGACGGTCATCGGAGATTCCTCAGAAGCGCTCAGGGCGCAGCAGCGCGTAGACGAGATAGGCGAACAGGCCGAGCGTCACGGCGGCGCCCAGGATGTATTCGAGTGCCATGAAACTCTCCCTAGAGCCGGTCGCACGCGTAGGCGTAGGCGATGGCGACGGCAAAGCAGCCGCACCCGGCGGCGATCAGAATGACGTCCAACATTTCGTTGCTCCCGAAGGTGTGGTTAGCGGACACCGAAGGCATCAAGCACCGTCACCACCGCCAGAGCGAAGGCAAGGTGCAGCACGATGATGACGCCGATCTCGAACAGCGTGCCGCCGGGCTGAGGCGTGGCCGACTGCTCCTCGGCCGTCGGCCATGCGTCAGCCGAGCGCGAGAGACTGGAGCGGTTCACTAAACGCGTCCGGTCAGGTGGTCGTAGGCAATGAACATGCCCACGAGAGCCAGACCAACGATCACCAGCAACAGGCCGAACATGACCTTCTCCTTCGGCCGCATACAAGGCGTTCACTCCGTAGGAAATCGAGCGGAGTCGAAGGGGCGCGTCGTAGGAATCCTGTAGGAATTTTTCTCCTACACAACTGTCGCGCGCGGAAGATGCACGGACCTTCAAGCAACAAGCAGCCAAACGACCGCCCCCTATACGTTTCATATGGGGCAGGTTCGCCTACTGCATGGATTTCATATCTTGTGTTGGCGTTCCTACGGCCCAGGTGCCGCCCCGGCATCCACGAAACGGGGGTCCGTATGTTTCGCTCGAGTGCTCTGTCAAGCGCTGCCGTCGCTGCCTGCGCAGTGCTGGTTGCAACCACCGCCCAGGCGCAGGACAAGCCTGCATCATGGTGGGATACCTTCTCGATCAGCGGCCATATCGAGGGCGGCGTTACGTACAATACTTATCCGCAGCCCAATGGCGTCAACTTCGGGCAGCTCTTCACCGACAGGACCAACACCGTGCTCCTAAACCAGGCGCTGGTGACCGTGCAGCGGCCGATCGATCCGAAAGCCAGCGGCTACGACTTCGGCTTCAAGTTCCAAGGGATGTACGGCACCGACGCTCGCTACACCCATTTCCTCGGCCAGTTCGATGAGTCGATCAACGACATCGGCCAGCTCGACATCGTCGAGGCCAATCTCCAAGTTCATCTGCCCTGGCTCACCAAGGGCGGCATTGATCTCAAGATCGGCGAGTATCCCACTCTCGAAGGCATCGAGGTCATCTCCGCCCCCGACAATCCCCTCTATTCTCATTCCTACATCTTCAACTTCGGTACGCCCTTGAAGCATACCGGCATCCTCACCACCACCCACGTCAACGACTGGCTCGATGTCTATGCCGGTTTCGACACCGGCGTGAACACCACCATCGGCTGCTGCGGCCTGGATAGCGGCGACAACAACACCGGTGTCGCCTTCCACGGTGGCTTCGGCTTCAACCTGCTCGACGGCAACCTTGCCATCCTCGCCAGCACCCATATCGGCGCCGAGAACGCCAACACCCCGACCGTCCAGGCCGCCTGCAACTGCGACCCCAACACCGCCCTGCGCTATCTCAACGACATCGCGATTACCTGGAAGGCGAATGACAAGCTCACCCTGCTGGCAGACCTCAACTACATCCGCGACGACGGTTTCAAGGCCGAGGGTTATGGCGCCGCTATCTACGGCCTGTACCAGATCAACGACCTCTTGAAGCTGGTCGGCCGCGCCGAAATCTGGCGCGACAACTCCGGCTTCTTCGTGGCCGCCTTCCCCGGCAACCTGGACTTCGTCAAGAGCGAGCATGGCGATCCCTCCGCCACAATCATCGCCGGCACTCCCACCACCTATGGTGCGTTCACCCTCGGCCTCAACATCACCCCCCGCCTGCCCGACAACCGCATCATCAAGGCCCTGATCTTCCGCCCGGAGATCCGCTTCGATACCTCGCTCAACGGAACCACTCCCTATGCCGGCGGAAACAAATCCTCCCAGTTCACCATCGCTTCAGACGTCATCATCAAGTTCTGAACCGGTGTCAGGCGCGATCTTCTCGGTCGGCATTCCTCGCTGATCGAGCCCGGTGCCGACGCAAAATCATATTCACCGACTATGCGAGCGGGCCGGCATCCATCTCGAACCCCTATGCGGCAATTCCCAAAATGACGATATCCATCGGGAGTACCGTCATGTCGTCGAACCTTGATCGCGCCGAGAGCGAACCTCCATCCATCACCGCGCTCGCCGAAGCACGAAGTGCCACGCTCGTCGAGCGCGTGTGGGCCGTTGCCCATCTACGGCCGTCCGCCCATGTGGCGGTCATCGGCCGCCACACCCTTCCTCTCGTTCTTGAATTCCTGAAGCGCGGCTGCAGTGCCGTCCGCAGCGTTCGCCCCGGCGCGCCCTCGCCGGATTGCGAATCGGCGGATCTCGCCTGGATCGTCGATGTCGGCGAAGGCGAGCTCGACGAAGCGCTGCGTGCAGCGCGCACGCGGGCCGGCGATGCCGGCCGCGTGATCGTCGAAGGCGCCGCCTGTGCCGGCTGCCCCAACCTTGCTTCGATCCGCGATCGTGCCGTTGCCCGCGGCCTCGACATCGTGTCGTTCGACCATCTTGCCTCCCGCCTCGTGCTGGCGAGCGTTCGCCCCGCGATGGCGGCCTAGCCAAGGAGAGTGTCATGCCCCTCAGCATCGCCAGGATGCGCGGCGTCGGCGCCGCACTGCCGACCCCGTACCGCTTCGGCCGTGTCGACTTCGATGGCTTCGCGCGACTGTGCGAGCGGCTGATCGAGCGCGGCCTCACCTCACTGGTGCCGTGCGGCACTACCGGCGAGGCCGCGCTGCTCACCATGGCCGAGCAGCGGCAGCTGATCGAGACCGCGCTCTCCGTCAGCCACGGCCGCGTGCCGGTCATCGCCGGCGCCGGCAGCAACAACACCGCGACCTCGGTCGAGCTCGCCGTCTCAGCCGAGCAGGCGGGCGCCCAGGCGCTGCTGTGCGCCACGCCGGCCTATCTCAAGCCGACCCAGGTCGGCGTCATCGCCCACTTCCGCGCAATCCACGATGCCGTGCGCATCCCGCTGATCCTCTACGATGTACCGTCGCGCACTGCCTGCCCGCTCAACGATCTGTCGATAAAGCGGCTCAGCAGCCTGTCGCGTATCGTCGGGCTGAAGGACGCGACCGCCGACGTGCCCCGCGTTGCCCGTCTGCGCCGCCGCCTCGGCCGGGAGTTCTTGCTGCTGTCGGGCGACGACGCCACGCAGTCGGCGTTCCGCGCGGCCGGCGGCGACGGCTGCATCTCTGTCACCGCCAACGTCGTACCGGCGCTGTGCGCGGCGCTCCATCGCGCGTGCGACCGCAGCCGCTTCGACGAGGTCCAGCGGATCGAGCGCATCCTGCGGCCGCTGCATGCCGCGCTGCTCCTCGAGCCCAACCCGATTCCGCTGAAGCGCGCGCTCTATCGGCTGAAGCTGATCGAGGATGGCCTGCGCCTGCCGCTGACCCCACTGACGCCCGCCGCCGACCGGCACCTCGCCGCCGTGCTCGAGCGGATCATGCCCGCCGAGCAGGCCGAGGCCGCCCGCTTCGCCGCGGCGAATCCTCTGATCGCGCCGCGCGCGGCGTGACGGCACCGGGCGATAATCCTACGCAGACCTTATGCGGGCCGGCCCGTCGCCCCCTCGAATCCCTACGGAACCAGGACCTAGTTACGTGGCGAAAGGAACTGTCATGAGTGTCACCGTCCCTCTGGAGCCTGGGAAATCAGGTCGCGCGTCGCGCTGGGCCGCGAGAGCGGCAACGACTGCGGTCGCGCTGGTCGGCCTCGCGTTCGCAGCGCTGACCGTCGTCTTCGTGCGGACTTTTGCCTTCGAGTATTTGCATGGCGATCCCATCGCCATGCAGGCCCTCACGCGTCTGGTTCTCGCAAACTAGGTGCTGCTCGCGGTCAGCGCCGGGCCAATCGCGGTCTTTCCGATCGCGCTCGCCTACAAGGGCTACATGGAATTCTTCGGCGCCCACACAGCGCCCGCCGCCATTCAAACGATCGAAGTAACCGAGCTGCCGGGCTACCTATGTCGTGCCTATGCTGGGGCGCGCGACTCCCTCTCGAAATCCTACGAAGCCTTCGTCTACGAAGCACCTCGGGAAGGAGTCGCTGCGATGTATCCGATATTTACGCTTCAGGCGGCAGCCATCGGGGTTGCCCTGCTCGTTTCGGTTTCAAGTCCACTGGTCGAGGCCGTCCACCGCGACCCGCAGCACGTCCTGCGCGCGCCCCTGTCGCCTGAGCCGGTCCGGCTGCACTGCCGGCTCTATTTCGGCTGCGCGCCTGTGCAGAAGGCCAGCGCCGAAAGCACCCGCGATTGATATGTCACCCGATCGCGATCCTGCTCCACGCAATGTTACCCGCAGGAAGGGCGTCGGCAGCGTCGCGCTTGTCTGCGTGGCGACAATGATGGCGGCCGTCGTTGTCGCCTACGTGCTCGTTACTCGATTTGTCCTTGGCGGCTAGCTACTCCCAGTAGCGTGCCAGCGCGCCGACCAGCAGCCAACCCATCGCCATGTCGAAGGCGGAAATCCGACGCGGATCGCGCAGGACGTTCAACGCGTCCTGTGCCTCGGCGATGCCGCCGCGCAGCAGGCCGCGCAGTACGCCCGAGGCAACGAAGTGCGCCGTCGCCAGCATGACGGCCGCCATCGCTGCAAATCCGCGGATGGCGACGGCAGGCTTCGACAGCTCCTGGACACCGACCAGCATCAGCATCGCCAGCACGCCGCACAACATCAGCGCCCGCACGTTGGCGTCTGCGATCGGCCGCTTCGACCAGAGTTTCAGTTCGGCGCCGATTCGGCGGGCTTGGTCCTTGGAGAGGCTGCGCATCCGGCGATCATGCAAAGCCGCCGCATAGGAATTCCAGAGAGGAAACCGCCTTCGTCCATAGGAGCGCGGTCGATATGGAATTCCTACGCGCTGCATCGATATATACCCGCGGATGCCGCTCTGGCGTCCACACCGAATCGTCCCCGCGCACACCACCTTCGATTTCCTGGGCAAGCGCCGACTTGCCCTGGGCTTGTCGACTGCGGTCAACGTCCTGGCCCTGCTGGCGGTGGCAGTGATAGGCCTCAACTTCGGCATCGATTTCGAGGGCGGCATCGCGATGAAGGTCCGCGCCAAGCAGGGAGCCGCTCACCTCGACGAATTGCGCAGCACGCTGGGCGGCCTCGGCGTCGGTGAAGTTGCGCTACAGGAGTTCGGCGATCCGAACACTGCGTTGATCCGCGTCCAGCGCCAGGAAGGCGGGCCGCACTGCGTCACTGGCGCGGACAACGTGATGCAGCGGCGAGCGGGCGCGGGCTGGCAGGTCAAGCCCGGTCAGCACGGAACAGGCGACCTCAGCTTCACGTCACCCTCGGCGCTCGACATCGCCGGATGGCGCCAGGCGCTCGGGCTTGTCGGCCTCACCGTCCAGGAGCGCCAGCTCACGCGCAGCGTGGCGACCGCCCTCACCATCGACATGTCGCCCGAGCAGCAGGCCGAATGGTGCCAGCAGGTGGCGATCAGGCTGGTCGAGGACGCCATCGGCGACCGCTACGAGGTGCGCTCCACCGAGTCGGTCGGCCCCAAGGTCGGCGAGGAGATGATGCATGATGGCGTACTGGCCGCCGTCGCCACCCTGGCCGCGATCGGGGCCTATGTCTGGTTGCGCTACGAATGGCAGTTCGCGGCCGGCGCGCTGATCGCCATGGTGCACGACCTGATCTCGACGCTGGGTCTCTTCGTGATCTTCCAGCTCGACTTCAACCTGACGGCGCTCGCCGCGGTCCTCACCATCGCCGGCTACTCGATCAACGACAAGGTGGTGATCTTCGATCGCGTGCGCGAGAACATGCGGCGCTACAAGAAGATCGGGCTGATCGAGCTGCTGAACCTCAGCATCAACGAGGCGCTGGCGCGAACCCTCATGACAGCCGGCACGGTGTTCGTCACTGTGCTGGCGCTCGTGCTGTTCGCAGGGCCGGTTCTTTACAGCTTCTCGGTTGCCATGCTGTGGGGCGTGTTCGTCGGCACCTACTCCTCGATCTGGATCGCCTGCGCAGGCTTGGTCTACCTGAAGCTTCGGCCGACCGCGCAAGGCGCGGAAGCGGATGTTGTGGCAGAATCACAATCGCCGAAGCCAGCAAGGACGATCGAGTAGGATTGGACGCTCTCACCGCCTTTGGATTGTTCGCCGTTATGGCGATGCTGGTCTTCTACGCCCTGGAGGATCGCAGCCCCTGGTTCATCCTGGCGTTCGCCGGGGCCTGCTGGGCGGGCTCCGCTTATGGCTTCCTGCAGAGCGCATGGCCCTTCGGGTTGGTCGAAGCGATCTGGGGCTTGGTGGCGGTGCGGAGATGGTGGGCCGCTACGCGCGTATAGGAATTTCATAGGAATTTCCCCCTCGCCGGCGCTGTCATAGGGATTCCATAAGAATCGGGTTGACCCCATGGCGACCCGGCGCAATACCCGCGCGCCGTGCCACCCGAGTGGCACCGCGAGAAAGGCGCGCACCCCGAGTACAATGGCCGTCGAGGCAATAGCGCAAGGCGCGGATCGCAGCCGGACTGCGAAGCTGACGGTCGCTGCCCTCGGTGTGGTGTTCGGCGACATCGGCACCAGCCCGCTCTACACCGTCAAGGAATGCTTCAGCGAGTTCACGGGACTGAAACCGGTCCCCGCGGACGTGCTCGGCATCCTGTCGCTGATCACCTGGGCGCTGATCGTCATCGTCACACTGAAATACGTGATGGTCGTGATGCGCGCCGACAATCGCGGCGAAGGCGGCGTGCTGGCGCTGATGGCGCTGGTCTCGCGCCGCGCCGAGATCTCGGCCAAGCGGCGCAAGTTCTACATTATGCTCGGCATGGCGGGCGCGGCGCTGTTCTACGGCGACTGCCTGCTGACGCCGGCAGTCTCGGTGCTGTCCGCCGTCGAGGGCCTGAACGTCGCCACGCCCGCCTTCGATCCGCTGATCGTGCCGATCGCCGTCGGCGTCATCACCGCGCTGTTCGCCGTCCAGCATTTCGGCACCGGCGGCGTCGGCCGCTGGTTCGGCCCGATCATGGGCGTCTGGTTCATCGCCATCCTGCTGCTGGGCCTCGTCGAGATCGTGAACGCGCCGCGCATCCTGCTGGCGCTGTCGCCGCTCGAGGCGATCCAGTTCTGCTGGCGCCATGGCATGGTGGCCTTCGTGGCACTCGGCGGCGTGACGCTCGCCGTCACCGGCGCCGAGGCGCTCTACGCCGACATGGGTCATTTCGGACCCCGGCCGATCCGGCGCGCCTGGCTGTGGCTAGTGCTGCCGGCGCTGCTCGCCAACTACTACGGCCAGGGCGCGCTGCTGCTGTCCGATATCACCGCACTCGAAAACCCGTTCTTCCGCCTCGCCCCGGGCTGGCTGCTCTATCCGCTGGTCGTGGTGGCGACCGTGGCGGCGGTCATCGCCTCGCAGTCGACGATCTCCGGCGCCTTCTCGATGGCGCAGCAGGCGGCGCTGCTCGGCCTGAGCCCGCGCGTGAAGATCCTGCACACCTCGGCGAGCGAGTTCGGCCAGATCTACGTGCCGGCCGTCAACTGGGCGCAGCTCGTCGGCGTGGTCGCGCTGGTGCTGGCCTTCAAGTCCTCGACCAACCTTGCCGCGGCCTACGGCATCGCCGTTACCGGCACGATGCTGGTGACGAGCTTGCTGGTGTTCGTGCTGGCGCTGCGCGCGTGGAAGTGGGGCTGGCCGCTGTCCATCCTGGTGCTGGGCTCGTTCATGGTCGTCGACGGCACGCTGATGTCGGCGAACACGGTGAAGTTCGTCCAGGGCGGCTGGGTGCCGCTGGCGCTCGCGACCGTGATCTTCGCGGCGATGTGGACCTGGTACCAGGGCCGCATGGCCGTCGCGCAGCGCGAGCAGGAAGGCTCGCTGCCGATGGAGACCCTGCTGGCCAGCATCAACCCGACACGCGTGCATCGCCCGCAGGGCACCGCGGTCTATCTCACCGCGTTCTCCGGCAACGCCCCCAACTGCCTGCTGCACAACCTCAAGCACAACGAGGTGCTGCACGAGCAGGTCGTGCTGCTGACCGTCGAGGTGCCCGACGAGCCCTACGTGCCGCCCAATGCGCGCGCGCAGATCCGCCATCTCGGCAAGGGCGTGCACCATGTCGTGCTGCGCTACGGCTTCATGGAGCAGCCCGACGTGCCGCGCGACCTGCTGCCGCTCGCCGAGCGCGGCGTGCCGGTCGAGCCGATGCGCACCTCCTACTTCGTCGGCCGCAACAGCTTCGTCGCCGCCGAGCGTCCCTTGCTGCCGCGCTGGCAGGAGAAGCTGTTCCTAATCCTGGCGCGCTTCGCATCGAATGCTGGCGACTTCTTCCAGCTCCCCGCCAATCGCGTGGTCGAGCTCGGCAGCCGCATCGAGATCTGAGCGTTCCGTCCCGCGTCCCACCTGCGTGGGACGCCTAAAACGCCGGCCCGCTTGCATTTTAGGCGATTCGTTCCGCTTTCTGCGCCAATGCCCGCATGCAATGAAGGCATTGGTATCAATGATATCACCTCAGGAATCGAGCCCTGAGAGGGGCAGCGCGCCGCTGATCGGCGGACGATGGCCCCGGCCCAGCAACTCGCCCAGCCGCGAGAAGATGCGGGCCGCCTCGGCGCAGCCGACATCGTCGGCCACCGCGTCGGCGGCGATGTTCAGCAGCGCATTGCCGGCGAGGTCGCGGCAGCTTTCGGGCAGCTGCTCGACCGCTTCCGCAATCAGATCCATGGCCTGCTTGAGATCGGTCAGACGCTCGGGCTCACGCATCAGTTGAGCCTCGCGCCCGGCTCGCCCGGCGACGGTGCGAGATGCAGGCCCGCCTGCGCCAGCGCGATCGCGAAGGCCTTGAGCCGTTCGCCGGCGACGCGTGACGCGGTCGGCGCCATCAAGAGGTCGAGCGACGCCATCATCGGCCCGTCCTGCTCGCTTTGCGCCAGGCCGCACAACGCCACCAGGATCGCCTCGTCGTCGCTCACCGTCGCGCAGGTCGGCAGATGGATGCGGATCGCGCGGCGCGCGCCGAACAGGAACGCATCCATTGCAATCGCGAAGTCCGGCAGCACCTCAATCAGGCCGGCCGCCTTGAAGCCTTCGTGCAAGGGCGAGCCTTCGGTCGGCAGCGCGCGGTCGTGCTGCCACTGCCGCATGGCCCATAAAATGAAGCGCTCGCTCACAGGCAGTCCGCAAGGACAGCCGGGGCGGCCACAGCCCGTTCGGACCCGGAATTGGGAGTGGCTAAGCCTCTGTTCTGACGAGCTTTCCATGGGCCTCACCGAGAGTTGATCGCGCTTGACAGCCTGCATCGCCTGTGCGATTGCGGGATCATTCTATGCGATTGAGAGTCAATCGCAACCCAAGAAAGAGACCAGAAAGGGGATGACGAAGCCATGAACCAGCAGCCGCGCGTGGGGCGGGCGGCCGAACCGGATCCAGCACCAGCACCGCGCGTCGTCGACAGCACCACGCTGATGGACGGACGACGCGAGATCCTTATCCGGCACGGGGGCGAGCTTTATCGCCTGCGCATCACCGCTTCGAACAAGCTGATCCTGACCAAGTAACCATCAACCGCCGGAATCCTTCCGGCTTCACTGCCCAGCCAGCCGGTCCGTCCGCGGACTCACTGCCAGCCAGGCCTCCCTTTCCGATTTGGGGCACTGGCTATGACGACCCGCTCTCTTCTTCTCTCCTTGCTGGCGACGACCGCGTTGGGCGGCATCCTCGCCACACCGGCCACGGCGCAGACGCCATCGGCACAATCGCAGCCGACGACCACACCTCCGGCCCAACCAACGCAGCTCGACGCCGTCACCACGGCAGCGACCCGCACCAAGCGGCCGATCGACGAGGTGCCGGGCACGATCTCGGTGATCACCACCCAGGACATCGACCGCGACAACATGCAGGACATGCGCGACCTGGTGCGCAACGAGCCGGGAGTCTCGGTCGGCAACCAGCCCGGCCGTGGCGGCTTCTCCAACTTCGTGATCCGCGGCATCGGCGGCAACCGCGTGGTCATCATGTCGGACGGCGTGCGCGTGCCGGACTTTCCCGGCAGCAACTCGGGCTCGCCGACCGGCTACACCCGCGACTTCATCGACCTCGAGAGCGTGAAGCAGGTAGAGATCCTGCGCGGCCCCGCCTCAGCGCTCTACGGCTCCGACGCGCTGGGCGGCGTCGTCGCCTACACCACCAAGGACCCATCCGACTATCTGGTGTTCGGCGGCAAGAATGTATTCGCCAGCATCAAGGGCGCCTATAGCGGCGCCGATAACAGCTTTGCCGAGACCGCGACCGCCGCGGTCCGCGCCGGCAACGTCGAGTTCATGGGCATCTACACGCGCCGCGACGGCGGCTCGATGCAGCTCGCCAATTCATCGCTCGCGCCCAATCCCGAATGGTGGGGCGAGAACAACTTCCTCGGCAAGCTGGTGTTCCGTCCGACCGAGAACGACACCATTCGCCTGGTCGGCGAGTACTACGCCCGGAACCAGACCACCGAGGGCCTGTCGAACATGGGCGACTTCCCCTCGCTGTTCGCCAAGATCTACGACGAATGGGCCACCGACTATAACAAGCGCTCGCGCATCAGCGCGCAGTGGGTGCACGATGCGCCAGTCGGCTTCGTCGACCGCATCGACCTGCTCGCCTACTTCACGCAGGTGATCCGCCAGGAGGATACGTTCCAGCTGCGCGGTGCCAACAACGGATGGACGCCGAGCAATTTCCGCTTCAGCTCGTTCTGGTACACCCAGAACATCTACGGCACCGAGCTGCAGCTCAATACCAACGCGAAGATCTTCGACCTCTCGAACGCCTTCACCTACGGCCTGTCGTCCTCCTACACGACCACCAGCCGGCCGCGTAACCGTCAGCAGGTGACGATGTCGACCGGCATCGCCACCCAAACCTCGGGCGGCGAGACCTTCCCCAACAAGAACTTCCCCGACACCAGCACCATCCAGATCGGCGCCTACCTGCAGGACGAGATCACCGCCGGCCGCCTCACGATCACGCCAGCGATCCGGCTCGACTACTACAACCTCAATCCCAATCCCGACGCCGACTTCTGGCGCTCGAGCGGTGCGATGAACCTGCTGCCGACCCAGAGCATCTACTGGTCGGCCTCGCCCAAGCTCGGCCTGCTCTACAAGCTCACCGACGAATATTCCGGCTACTTCCAGTACGCCCGCGGCTTCCGCGCGCCGCCCTACGACAACGCCAACTTCGCATTCAACAACTCGACGTCGTTCTACCAGATCCTGCCCAACGCCAACCTCAAGCCGGAGACGGCGGACAGCTTCGAAGTCGGCGCCCGCGGCAAGTACAGGGACGGCTCGAGCTGGCAGCTCGCGGGCTTCTACAACCTCTACAACAACTTCATCGACACGGTGGTGGTCGGCATGGCCGGTCCCATCACGCAGTTCCAGTACGTCAACCTGGGCCAGGTCAACATCTGGGGCGTCGAAGCGCGCGGCGACTGGCGCTTCCTGCCGGACTGGGCGCTGCTCGGCTACTTCGCCTACGCCCACGGCACCGACCAGGCGACCGGCCTGCCCGTCGACTCGGTCGATCCGTGGAAGGCCTCGGCGCGGCTGCGCTACGGCTACCAGCAGGGCTTCGGCGCGCAGCTGATCAGCACCCTGGTCGGCGCGCACGACCAGGTGAGCAACCCGACCTACTTCCAGACGCCGGGCTATTTCACCTTGGACGCGACCGTCGGCTACAACTTCGAGGACCGGATCAAGGTCAACGTCGGCGCGTTCAACATCACCAACGCCAAGTACTGGAATTCCCAGGACGTGATCGGCGTGGCGGCGACCAACCCCCAGCTCGACCGCTACGCCCAGCCGGGCCGCTACTTCGGCGCCAACCTCACGATGAAATGGTAGTCGCGGCGACTCTCTCCGCCGACCGACTACCGGCGCCATCGACGCGTGAGCCCCGCGCGTCGATGGTGCTGTCCTTTGCGCTGCACGGCCTCGCCCTGCTGCCGCTGCTGTTCGCCGGCTCTTCGGGTAGCGCCTCGTTTGAGGAGCCGGTTCTCGTCGAGATCTCGCTGGCCGCGCCGGCGCCGCCGCCGACCACGATCGATGTTCCGATGCCGGACCAGCCGCCGCCCGTCGAAGCGGGCGAGCTCGCGCCGAGCACCGTCGATCTTCCCGCGCCGGACATGCCGCCGCCTGTCGACTCGGCCGAGTTCAAGCCGATCGAACCGCCCCCTCCTCCCAAGCCGCAGCCGAAGCCAAAAGCAGCGCCAACCGCGCAGCCCAAGGCCTTGCCGCAGCCTGCGGTGAATACCGCGGCCACCCAGACCTCTGCGCCCCCCAATACCGGCACCGACCAGATCACCCAGGCCGCGGCCGCGTCACAATCGTTGATTGTTTGGGAGCATCACCCGCGCTTTCGCGTTCCTCCCAGGCCAGCCGCCTATCCGCCGCGCGCGATCGAGCTCGGCCACCAGGGCGAGGCGCTGGTTCGCGTGCGCCTCGCCCCCGACGGTTCGGCCGCGGAGATCGTGCTGTGGCGCGGCACCGGCTTCGAGCTGCTCGACAAGGCGGCGCTCGCCGCGGTGCGCGGCTGGCAGTTCCTGCCGGCGATCCGCGACGGCCATGCGGTCGCTGCCTGGGTCGAGATTCCTGTCCGTTTTCATCTGCGCTGAGTCGAAAGGAGACCCGCATGCTCACCCCCAACCCCGATCTTGCCGCTCGCTGGAGCCGGCTGCGCGGCGAGAAGCCCGCGCTGCGCATTCGCGATGCCGCCGCCTCGCTCGGCGTCAGCGAGGCCGAGCTGGTCGCGCTCGGCGCCGGCCGCACCGCCACGCCGCTCGACGGCGACTGGCGCGCGATCCTGAACGAAATGCCCGCGGTCGGTCGCGTGATGTGCCTGACGCGCAACGACGATTGCGTGCACGAGCGTCACGGACGGTTCGAGCAGGTGAGCGTGAACGGCCCGCACGGCCTGGTGCTCGGCCCCGACATCGACCTGCGCCTGTTCCTCGGTCAGTGGAAGCTGGGTTTCTCGGTGCGCGAACCGCAGCGGCGCGGCGAACGGCGCAGCCTGCAGTTCTTCGATGCCGCGGGCGACGCGGTCCACAAGATCTACGTCACCGACGAGACCGACCGCGATGCGTTCGCCGCCCTGGTCGCCCGCCACATCGTGGCGGAGCCGCCTGCCTTCACCGTGACGCCGCGCGCTGCCGATCCGGCCGACCGGCCCGACAGCGAGATCGACGTCGACGGGCTCCGTGCCGCGTGGGACGGGATGCGCGACACGCACGAGTTCTTCGGCATGCTGGGCACTTTCAAGGTCGGTCGCGTGCAGGCGCTGCGCCTGATCGGCCCTGAGTTCGCGCGCGAGCTGCCGGCGCGCGCCTTGCGCGGCGCGCTGGAAGCGGCATCGGCCGACCAGGCGTCGATCATGATCTTCGTCGGCAACCGCGGTTGCATCCAGATCCACACCGGGCCGGTCAAGCGGCTGCTCGACACCAACGGCTGGCTGAACGTGCTCGATCCCGACTTCAACCTGCATCTGCGCGAGCCCGCCGTGGCGCGTGTCTTCTCGGTGCGCAAGCCGACCGAGGACGGAGTCGTCACCTCGATCGAGGCGTTCGACGGCCGCGATCGCACGATCCTGCTGATGTTCGGCGAGCGTAAGCCAGGCAAGCCCGAGCTCGCGGCCTGGCAGGCGCTCGTCTCCCGCCTCGAGAAGCAGGCGGCCTCGTGATCCGCCCTTTCATGAAGCGGCGTTCTTTCATGGTGCTGGGTCTGGCAGCGGGCGCACTCCCCGCCCGGGCCGAGACGCAGCGCCTGGTCTCGGTGGGCAGCGCGCTCACCGAGATTGTTTACGCGCTCGGCGCGGAGAAGATGCTGGTCGGTGTCGACACCACCAGCCTCTATCCCGACGCAGCGCGCCGCCTGCCGCAGGTCGGCTACATGCGGGCTTTGTCAGCCGAAGGCGTGTTGTCGCTGAAGCCGACAATGGTGATCGCCACCACGGCCGCCGGTCCTGCAACCACGCTCGAGCAGCTCAAGGCGACTGGCATCGAGGTGCTCGTGCTGCCCGATCACTACGACTACGAGAGCGTGATCGCCAAGATCGAGGCGGTCGGGAAAATCATCGGCAAGACCAACGAAGCGCAGGCGATGATCGAGCAGGGCCGCGCCGACATGACGGTCCTCGCGGCCAAGCTCGCGCACGCGCCGGTGCGGCCGCGCGTGCTGTTCCTGCTGTCGATGGGCGGCGGCGCGCCGCAAGCGGCCGGCGCCAACACCGCGGCCGACGGCATCATCCGGCTCGCGGGCGGCACCAACGCCGTCGAAGGCTATAGCGGCTATCGCCCGCTCACGCCCGAGGCGGTGATCGCCTCGCGCGCCGACTACGTGCTGGTGACGCGCCAGACGGTCGAAGCGATGGGTGGGGTCGAGAAGATCCTCGCCCAGCCGGCGGTGAGCCAGACTCCCGCCGGCAAAGCCAGCCGCGTGCTGCAGTTCGACACGCTGTTGCTGTTGGGCTTCGGCCCGCGCACGCCGCAGGCCGCAACGCAGCTCGCCTCGGCGCTGCACCCCGATCTCGCGCGAGCAAAGTGACCGCCCTGCGTCAGCCGATCCCCCTGTTCGCGATCGCCGCGGCGCTCAGCGCGATCGCGGCGCTCTGCATCGGCGCCTTTCCCGTCAGCTTCGGCCAGCTCCTCTCGGCGATCGGCCTCTCGTCCGAGCCCATCGATGGCACGACGGCCGCGGTGCTCTACGCCATCCGCGCCCCGCGCGTGCTGGCCGCGTTCGCGGTCGGCGCTGCGCTCGCCGCCGGCGGCGCAGCGATGCAGAGCCTGTTCCGCAATCCCCTGGCCGATCCCGGCCTGCTCGGCGTGTCGAGCGGTGCGGCGCTGGCCGCCGTGTCGGTAATCGTGCTGGGCGAGAAAGTGATGCACCTCGTGCCGCCGGGCGTGCGGCCCTGGGCCCTGCCCGTTGCTGCATTCCTTGGCGGGCTCGCCGCCACGGTGATCGTCTATCGCATCGCCAATCGTGGCGGCGTGGCGCTGGTCGGCACGCTCCTGCTGGCGGGGATCGCCATCAACGCGCTGACCTCGGCCGGCATCGGCCTGCTGGTGTTCGTCGCCGACGATGCCCAGCTGCGTACCCTGATCTTCTGGACCATGGGTGGCTTCGGTGGCGTGACCTGGGCCGCCATCGTGCCGGCGCTGCTGGTGCTGGCAATCAGCATCCCGACCTTGTTTCCCTCGGCGCACCTCCTCGATGCGCTGGCGTTGGGCGAACGCGAGGCCGGCCATGTCGGCGTCGATGTCGAACGCTTGAAGCGCCGGCTGGTGGCCCAGGTCGCGCTCGCGGTCGGCGCGAGCGTGGCGATCTCCGGCGTCGTGGGCTTCGTCGGCCTGATCGCGCCGCACATCGTGCGCCTGATGCTGGGACCGTCGCATCGCACGCTGTTGCCGGCCGCCGCGCTGTTCGGCGGCGCGTTCCTGGTGCTGGCCGATGCGCTCGCGCGCACGCTGGTGGTGCCGGCCGAACTGCCGATCGGCGTGCTGACAGCGCTGGTCGGCGGGCCGTTCTTTCTCTGGCTGCTGGCCGGCCGCGCCAGCAAGGAGGGCCTGTGACGCTCCTGCAAGCCGAGGCGATCGAGGTGCGCGCTGGCGACAAGAGTTTGATTCGCGACATCTCGCTGGTGCTCACGCCGGGCGAGTTCCTTGCCGTCATCGGCCCGAACGGTGCGGGCAAGAGCACCTTGCTCGGCGCGCTGTCCGGCGACCGTGCCGTTGCCCGTGGACGCGTCCTGCTCGACGGCCATCCGATCGAGAAATGGCGCAAGCGTTCGCTCGCCCATCGTCGCGCGGTGCTGCCGCAGCACTCGGCGGTCGCGTTCGACTTCTCGGGCCGGCAGATCGTGCGTCTCGGCCTGCTGGCGCATCGCGGCTGGCTGAGCGAGAGCCGCAAGCAGGCGATTGTCGAGCATGCGCTGTCCGAGACCGAGGCACTCGCCTTCGCTGACCGGTCCTACACCGTGCTGTCGGGTGGCGAGCGCCAGAGAGTGCAGCTCGCCCGCGTGCTGGCGCAGTGCGATGCTGATCCGGAGGCCAAACCGTTCCTGCTGCTCGACGAGCCGATCTCCGGGCTCGATCTCGCCCACCAGCACGTGGCACTGGCCAGCGCCCGTCGCCGCGCGCACCGCGGAGCGGGTGTGCTGGCCGTGCTGCACGACCTCACCATGGCTGCGCAGTACGCCGACCGCGTCGCCATCCTCGATGGCGGCAATCTCGCGGCCCTCGGGCCGGTCGACGACGTGCTCGAGCCCGAAGCCCTGTCACGGATATTTGCAACGCCGATCCTGCGACTGCAGGCCGGCACGACGACGGCGTACATCAGCCCAGCTCATTGATTCTGCTCGAAAAGCCGGCGACACAACGTCCCAGCCAGTCGGTTTCGACAATGAACCCAGAAACCGCGGTCAATCCGACATAATCAAGTCGGATTCGGACGCTGTTATAATGTTCTCCCGAAACGAGCGGCGACAGAAGCGATGGGCCACGGCCCCACTTTGATCCTGACCACCCGCTTGGGCGTGCGGCCATTGGGCGTGCGCGGCGACCCTTTGCATGCGGTCGCAGGTCAGTTGCTTACCGTCATCCGCCGACGTTTGGGCGACGGCCCGGCCAACCTGCTCGCCGAGCCGCAACTGCGCGAATCGGGCGACGGCATCGACTGGTACGCCAGCCAAGGCGGTGAGGTCCGTCGTTTCGCCGACCTGACGGAGCCGGAGCGCCAGCAGGCACTCGCCACGGTCGACGGCCATCTCTCCTCTATTAAAGGACTCGGTGAGCAGCTCACGGCGTCGCAGACGAGCGACGAGGCGCGCCTGATCGGCCGCTCGCTGCAACTCTCCACGCGCCGGCCGTCGGACGACTTCATCTACCTGGTCGACGGCCAGCCGGTGATCGCCGCCTGGGGCTACGAGCCCGATGCGCTCGCGAGCCTGCAGGGCTTCATGCCGACAACGGTGCCGACGATCGCTCCGGTCGTGCCGCCGCCTGTCGCGGCGGCAGCACCGGCCGCGGTCTTCGCGAGCGCGCCCGCGATCGTGCCTGCGACCTTTTGGTGGTCACGCTGGTGGGGCGCTTTCCTGTGGGGCCTGCTGTTCCTGATTCTGCTGCTGCTCGCTTCGTGGGCGCTGCGCGCCTGCGCGCCGGTCGATCCGTCGCTGAACGTGGCGACGGAGGAGACGCCGGCACCGCCCGCGCCTCCGCCGCCGCCCGATCCGACGCCGACCCAGAAGGCCTCGCTCGACGACGCGCAGGCCGAGGAGAAGAAGCTCAAGGCCGAGCTCGCCGCGCTGCAGGACGGCATCAAGCATAAGGTGGCGATGTGCAAACCTATCGAGCCGCCCAAACCGCCGCCGCAGGTCGCCACGACACCACCACCTCCCCCGCCGCCGCCGCCGCCCCGGCCGCCGCAGCAGGCCTCCGCGCCGCCGCCCAACCGTCCGCCGCCGGGCATGCTGCCGTGCGACTGGTCGGGCGATTCGGGCGGCGAAGGCGTGACGCGCAACAAGCACTATCTCGGCGAAAAGCCCGGATTTGTCGCGATCAACTACAACCTCTATGTGAAGCCCGACGATATAAGGGTGATGTATCGTGGCCAGATGCTGGCCGGCACTCATGGCCCACGCAGCGGCCGCGGCGGCTTCGGCTTCGACTGGCACCCGGTGGCAGGGGATTATTCG
>DASXQC010000497.1:0-4081 GCA_036493235.1 Reyranella sp. | reverse complement strand
TCGTCACAAGAAGGTCCTGAAGCTCGCCAAGGGCTATCGCGGCCGCGCCAAGGCGGCGTTCCGCGTCGGCATCGAGAAGGTCGAGAAGGGCCTGCAGTACGCCTATCGCGATCGCCGCAACAAGAAGCGCGCGTTCCGCGGTCTCTGGATCCAGCGCATCAACGCTGCGGTCCGCGAGCACGGCATGACCTACTCGCAGTTCATGAACGGCATCCTCAAGGCCGGCGTCGAAGTCGACCGCAAGGTGATGGCCGATCTCGCCGCGCGTGAGCCGGCCGCGTTTAAGGCCCTGGTCGATCAGGCCCAGGCCGCCCTCAAGTAATCCGCGCGCGCCGCACGGCGCACCGGAAACGAAATCCAGAGGGAGCCTGTGCCACAGGCTCCCTCTTTTCGTCTGGAGTTGGCGATGGATGATGGTCTTGCGACGATCCGTAACGAGGCGCTGAGCGCCGTCGAAGGTGCGGCCGATCTCGGCGCACTCGACGCCGTGCGCGTCGCCGCCCTCGGCAAGAAGGGCAGCGTCACCGGCCTGATGAAGACGCTGGGCACGCTCGCACCCGAGCAGCGCAAGGAATTCGGCGCGCGGGTCAACCAGCTCAAGGGCGAGATCGAAGCTGCGCTCGAGGCGCGCAAGTCGACGCTCGGCACCGCCGCGCTCGCGGCCAAGCTGGTGAGCGAGAAGGTCGACGTCACCCTGCCGACGCGGCCCGAGACCCGCGGCACATTGCATCCGATCGGCGAGGTGATGGACGAGCTTGCGTCGATCTTCGGCGAGATGGGCTTCACCTGGGCCGAGGGTCCGGACATCGAGGACGACTGGCACAACTTCAGCGCCCTCAACATCCCGCCCGATCATCCGGCGCGGCAGATGCAGGACACGTTCTACCTGCCGTCGCGCGCCGACGGCACGCCGATGGTGCTGCGCACGCACACCTCGCCAGTGCAGGCGCGCACCATGCTCGACAAAGACGTGCAGAAGATGCTGGCCGACGGCGGGTCGCTGCGCATCATCGTGCCGGGCCGCACCTTCCGCATCGACAACGACGCGACCCACACGCCGATGTTCCACCAGGTCGAAGGCCTGGTAATCGACCGCACGACGCACATGGGCCATCTCAAAGGATGCCTGGTCGATTTCTGCCGCGCCTTCTTCGAGGTCGATGACCTGCCGCTGCGCTTCCGGCCGTCCTACTTCCCATTCACCGAGCCGTCGGCCGAGGTCGATATCGGCTGCTCGTGGAAGGGCGGCGAGCTCAAGATCGGCGCCGGCGATTCGTGGCTGGAGATCCTCGGCAGCGGCATGGTGCATCCCAACGTGATCGCCAATTGCGGCCTCGATCCCGCCGTCTACCAGGGCTTCGCCTTCGGCATGGGCATCGATCGCATCGCCATGCTGAAGTACGGCATCCCCGACCTGCGCAGCTTCTTCGACAGCGATTTGCGCTGGTTGCGCCACTATGGATTCTCCGTGCTGGAGGACGTGCGATGAAGTTCACGCTCTCCTGGCTGAAGGAGCATCTCGACACCAATGCGTCGCTCACCGAGGTGCGCGACGCGCTGACCATGCTCGGCCTCGAGGTCGAAGGCATCACCAACCCGGCCGAGACGCTGAAGGGCTTCGTGGTCGGCTACGTGGTCGAGGCCGTGCAGCATCCGAATGCCGACCGGCTGCGCGTGTGCAAGGTCGACACCGGCGCGGGCGTGCTCCAGGTCGTATGCGGCGCGCCCAACGCGCGGACCGGCATGAAGGGCATCTTCGCGCCGACCGGCAGCTACATTCCCGGCACCGACCTGCACCTCAAGGCCAGCAAGATCCGCGGCGAGGAGAGCAACGGCATGCTGTGCTCCTTCCGCGAGCTGCAGCTCGGCGAGGACCATAGCGGCATCATCGACCTGCCGGCCGAGACCGTGACCGGCATCCCGGCGGCCGAGGCGCTCGGCCTCGACGACGCGGTAATCGAGATCAAGGTCACGCCGAACCGCGGCGACTGTCTTGGTGTGCACGGCATCGCCCGCGACCTCGCGGCTGCCGGCGTCGGCACGCTGAGGCCTTTCAAAGCGGAGCGCGTGAAAGGCAGCTACGCCAGCCCGATCCAGTGGACGCACAGCTACGAAGCCACGCCCGACAGCCCCTGCCCGATCGTCGTCGGCCGCCACTTCCGCGGCGTGAAGAACGGCCCCTCGCCGGACTGGCTGCAGCGCCGACTGAAGGCGATCGGCCTCAGGCCCATCTCGACGCTGGTCGACATCACCAACCTGGTGACCTTCGACCTCAACCGCCCGCTGCATGTGTTCGATGCGAAGAAGCTGAGCGGCAATCTCGTCATGCGCCAGGCGCGCGAAGGCGAGACCATCCTGGCACTCGACGGCAAGACCTACACGCTCGATCCCAGCGTCGCGGTGATCGCCGATTCGAAGGCACCGCATGGCATTGGCGGCGTGATGGGCGGCGAGGATACCGGCGTGCAGGAGGACACCACCGAGGTGTTCCTCGAGGTCGCCTATTTCACGCCGATGAACGTCGCCTCCACGGGCCGCAAGCTCGGCGTGCAGTCCGACGCGCGCTACCGCTTCGAGCGCGGCATCGATCCCCAGTCGGTCGAATGGGGCACCGATGTCGCCACCCGCCTGATCCTCGAGCTGTGCGGCGGCGAGGCGAGCGAGATCACCCGCAGCGGTGTGATGCCGAACTGGCAGCGCAGCTTCACTCTGCGCACCGACCGCGTGAAGAACCTGACCGCGATCGACGTGCCGGCCAACCGCACGGTCGATATCCTGACCAAGCTCGGCTTCGCCGTGAGCGGCAACGGGCCGTGGTCTGCCGCGGTACCGTCGTGGCGTCCCGATGTGATCGGCGAAGCCGACCTTGTCGAGGAAGTCACGCGCGTGCACGGCTTCGACAACATCCCGACCACCTCCCTGCCCCGCCTGTCGGCGATCTCCAAGCCGGTGCGCTCGCCGCTGCAGCGCCGCGTACCGCAGGCCCGCAAGGCACTCGCCGCGCGCGGCATGAGCGAGGCCATCACCTGGTCGTTCATGGCCCGCGCCAAGGCCGAGCGGTTCGGCGCGCAGCAGAAGACCGAGCTGCGGCTCTTGAACTCGATCGACGCCACGCTCGACACCATGCGGCCCTCGATCCTGCCCAACCTGATCGACGCCGCCGCCCGCAACGAAGCGCGCGGCCTCAGCGATCCCGCCCTGTTCGAGGTCGGCCCGCAGTACAAGGACGCCTCGCCGGCCGGTCAGGCGCGCATGGCAGCCGGCGTGCGCCACAACATGGCGGTGCCGCGCAACTGGGCCGGACCGACGCGCACGGTCGACGTGTTCGATGCCAAGGCCGATGCTCTGGCCGTACTGGCCGCGATCGGTGCACCCGACAACCTCTCGGCCAGCGCCGGCGCGCCGGACTGGTATCACCCCGGCCGCTCCGGCGTGATCAAGCTCGGCGACCGCACGATGGCCTACTTCGGTGAGTTGCACCCCGAGATCGTGGCCGAGGCCGACCTCAAGGGTCCGGTCGCCGCGTTCGAGGTGTTCATCGAGGCGCCGCCGCTGCCCAAGCAGAGGGCCACCAAGGCGCGCGCCAAGCTCACCCTGTCGCCGTTTCAGCCGGTCGAGCGCGACTTCGCCTTCCTGGTCGATGCCGCAGTCGAGGCCGAGAAGCTGGCCCGCGCCGCGCGCAATGCCGACAAGGTGCTGATCGCCGGCGCCCGGGTATTCGACGTCTATGCCGGCAAGGGCGTGCCCGACGGCAAGAAGTCGCTCGCCATCGCCGTCACCCTGCAGCCGATGGAGCGCACGCTCACGGACGCGGAGATCGAGGCGGTTTCGAACAAAATCGTCGCGCAGGTGGTCAAGGCCACCGGCGCGGTGCTGAGAGGTTGACCCGGTGTCATCCCAAGCGAAGCGAGGGACCTTTATCGGGCGGCGCGAAAGGTCCCTCGCTGCGCTCGGGATGACAACGTCGGCTGAACAAAGGTAAGTGCGTCCTAAATGACCGACCTGTCGTTGATCCGCAATTTCTCGATCATCGCCCATATCGACCACGGCAAGAGCACCCTGGCCGACCGGCTGCTGATGC
>DASXQC010000496.1:0-25646 GCA_036493235.1 Reyranella sp. | reverse complement strand
CGAGACGTCGAGCGCCGACACCGGCTCGTCGGCCACGATCAGCTTCGGCTCGACGGCGAGCGCCCGGGCGATCGCCAGGCGCTGGCGCTGGCCGCCGGAGAATTCATGCGGGTAGCGGCGCGCGTGCTCGGGCCTGAGGCCTACCAGCTCGAGTAACTCGCTGACGCGCTTGCGGCGTGCCGCCTGGTCTTTCGCAAGGCCGTGCAGGAACAAGGGCTCGCCCAGCATCGCGCCGACCGTCATGCGCGGGTTGAGGCTGGCGTAGGGGTCCTGGAAGATCACCTGCAGCCGCCGCCGGCGCGCCCGCATCTGCTCGGCGTCGAGTGACAGCAGATCGTCGCCTTCGAAGCGGACCTTGCCGGCGCTGGGCTCGATCAGGCGCAGGACCAGCCGGCCCACCGTCGACTTGCCGCAGCCCGATTCGCCGACCAGCGCCAGGGTCTCGCCTTCCTTGACCTCGAAGTCGAGCCCGTCGACCGCGCGCACATGGGCGGTGACGCCGCCGAACGCGCCGCCCTTCACCGGGAAGTGCTTCATCAGGCCTTGGATTTCGAGAAGACTCATGGCTGGGAGCGCGGCATTCCAGTGCCGCTCTTCTTGTTTGTCCAAACAACATGAGCGCCACTGGAGTGGCGCGCTCCCAGCATCATGACAGCACCCCGCTGAGCGGTGCGCGGCGGCAGCGCGAGAGATGGCCGGGCGCGACCTCGACCAGCGGCGGCCCGGCTTCGCGGCAGGCTGGTTCCACGAACGGGCAGCGCGCGGCGAAGCGGCAGCCCTCGGGCGGATGGGCCATGTCGGGGACGCGGCCCTCGATCGACGGCAGGCTTTCGCGCTTCTGGTCGAGCTTGGGAATCGAGCCCAGCAGGCCCACCGTGTAGGGGTGCTCCGGCCGTGCAAACAATGCCTCGACCGGCGCGCGTTCGACGATCTGGCCCGCATACATCACGGCGACGTCGTCGGCCATCTCGGCGACCACGCCGAGATCGTGGGTGATCAGGATGATGGCAGTGCCGGTGTCGCGGCGCAGGCCGCGCATCAGGTCGAGGATCTGCGCCTGGATGGTGACGTCGAGGGCCGTCGTCGGCTCGTCGGCGATCAGGAGCTGCGGCCCGCAGGCGAGCGCCATGGCGATCATGGCGCGCTGGCGCTGACCGCCTGACAGCTTGTGCGGATAGTCGTCGATGCGCTTCTCCGGCGAGGGGACGTGCACCAGCCGCAGCATCTCGATCGCTCGCTTGCGCGCCTCGGCGGCATTGAGGCCCTGGTGGCGCCGGATCGCCTCGATGATCTGGTTGCCGATCGTGTAGCTCGGATTGAGCGAGGTCATCGGCTCCTGGAAGATCATGGCAAGCCGCGCGCCGCGCAGGTCGCGCAGCTCGGCTCGCGGGATCTTCAGCAGGTCACGGCCTTCGAAATGAACCTCGCCGCTCACCTTCGAGTTCTCCGGCGGCAGCAGGCCCATCACCGCGAGCGACGTCACGCTCTTGCCGCAACCCGATTCGCCAACCAGGCCGAGCGTGCGGCCGCGCTGCAGGGCGAGGTCGATGCCGTCGACGGCGCGCACGGTGCCGTCGTCGGTGGCAAAGCTGACGGCCAGCCGCTTGAGCTCCAGCAGCGGTTCGGTCATTCGGCGGCTTTGGCGCTCGCGGTCGCCTTTTCTATGGCCGCGTTGATCACAGCGCGATCGATCGTGCCGACCGGGTTCTCGCGCGTCGCCAGGAAGGAGCGGAAGGTCGTCCAGTGCTCGCGGCTCGCCGCTTCGAGACGGGCGAGCTCGAGCAGCGGCTCGACATGGTCGTCGACTCGAAGGTCGAGCTCGGAATATTCGTCGTCGCCGTAGATTACCAGCGCCGCCGACTGCTTGCCGCGCTTGTCGCCACCGACCTTCTCGCCGGCCTTCAGCGCAGTGATCAGGCGGCGTGGCAGCTCGAGGTCGCTGCGCTCGCGCATCACCCGCGCGGTCTCAGCGACGACCTGCGGGCCGGCCAGCATGTTGCCGGCGACCGAGAAGTCGTCGCCGACCCAATGCCCGCACCACGGCACGCATTCAGCGCCGGTGTGCGCGGCGAACCGACCATCGGCGCCCAGCACATGCAGCTGGCGATGCGCCTGGCCGGGATCGCGCGCCGTCAGAATCCGCACGACGTCGGCTGCGCCGACGCCGTCGCGAATGAGCTGCAGCCCATCCGGCCCGTAGAGCGGGTTGAGCAGTGCCTGCGTGGCGACCGCACCTTTGCGCGGCAGGACGTGGGGCACCCGCGCGCCCACGGCAAAGAACTTGGTCGCGACTGCGATCGCGATGCGGCCGCTGTCGCGCTCACGAAAGACGATCGACCAGGTCATCGTCCCGCGGCGTAGCCCTGCATGCCGCGCGGGTTGGCGGCAGCCTTGCGCCACGGATCTTCGCGGCTCGCGGCGGTCAGGCGGCCCTCGGACCAGTCGTCGTTCATCTCGACCTCATGGCCGCGCTTACGCAATTCCTGGACCGTTTCGGCGGGGATGCGGCCTTCCAGCACCAGCACGCCCGGGCGGGCGGTGCGCGGCCAGAAGGACGAGGGGAAGTGCTCGCTGTGCCAGGCCGGCGCGTCGATCGCCTCTTGCAGGTTCATGCCGCAATGGACGTGGCGCAGGAACATCTGGGTGATCCACTGTTCCTGCTGGTCGCCGCCCGGCGAGCCCCAGCACATGTACGGCTGGCCGTCGCGGTGGGCGAGGGTCGGGGTGAGCGTCGTGCGCGGCCGCTTGCCCGGCGCCAGCGACGAGGGCTGGCCTTCCTCGAGCCAGCAGATCTGGCCGCGCGTGCCCACGGGGAAGCCGAGCTCGGGAACGACCGGGGAGCCGTGCAGCCAGCCGCCCGACGGCGTGGCCGAGACCATGTTGCCGTCCTTGTCGACGATGTCGAAATGCACCGTGTCGCCGCTCATCTGGCCCATGCGGCCGACTGAGGGATCGCCAAGGCGACCCGTAGTCGGCTCGCCGGCGCCGCTCGCCGCTACCGCGGCGCGCGAGCCATCGGCCTTGCGCAGCTTCACCACACCGCCATAGCCGTCGACCTTGCCCGGCCGTTGGTCGAGCGAGGCCTTGGCCGGATCGATCAGCTTGCGGCGGTCGGCGTTGTAGGCGTCCGACAGCAGGGTCTGCATCGGAACGTCGACGAACTTGGGATCGCCGTAGAACGCCTCGCGGTCGGCGAAGGCCAGCTTGCTCGCCTCGACGACCGTGTGGATGCAGTCGGCCGAGGTCGGATCGGCACCATCGAGGTTGTAGCCCTTGAGCAGTGCGAGCTGCTGCAGGGTGACCGGGCTCTGCGCCCACGGACCGGCCTTGAACACTGTGTAGCGGCCGTAGTCGTAGCTGAGCGGCTCCTCGATGGTCGCCTGCCACTTCGCCATGTCGCCGCCGCGCAGCAGGCCCTTGTGGCGCGTGCCGGAGACGTCCAACAGCTCTTCGCGCGTGTAGAAGCGGTCGATTGCCTCGGCGACGAAGCCCTGGCTCCAGATCTTGCGCGCGCGCTCCAGCACCGCCTCGCGGTTGCCGCCGCCCGCCTCGGCTTCCTTGATGATCCGCAGGTAGGTGTTGCCAACCGCCGGATTGGCGAACAGCGAGCCCGGCTTCGGCACCTTGTTGCCCGGCAGGTAGACCGCGGCCGAGGTCGGCCAGTTGTCGCGGAAATTCTCCCTCACCGTGTCGATGGTGGCCGCAGCGCGCTCGACGATCGGATGGCCGTTCATCAGGTAGCCGATCGCCGGCGCCAGCACGTCGGCCAAGCTCTTGGTGCCGTAGTCGCGCAGCATCACCATGTAGGCGTCGAAGGTGCCGGGCACCGCGGCCGGCAGCAGGCCGGTGCCGGGGATCAGGTCGAGGCCGAGCTTGCGGAAATGGTCGATGGTGGCGAGCGCGGGCATCACGCCCTGGCCGCACATGATCTCGGTCTTGCCCTTCTTGACCGAATGGAAGATCAGCGGCGCGTCGCCGCCGGGACCGCACAAGTGCGGCTCGACCACCTGCAAGGTGAAGGCAGTGGCCACGGCGGCGTCGAATGCGTTGCCGCCGCGCTCCAGGATGCCCATGCCGACGGCGGTCGCGATCCAGTGCGTCGAGGTCACAACGCCGAACGTGCCAGTGATCTCCGGGCGCGTCGTGAACGGGTTGGGATTGATCAGCTTCAAGGCCAGCCTCCAGGGCGTGCAAATTCCAAACGATGACATTAGGCCTGCAGCCAGCGCTTCGCCAGACCGGTCCTATTTGGTCTTGAGTTTGCCGGTATGAGTGCCGGTGGTGTGATGCGACACAGCGGCATGCGCCGGATTGCTGTGCGGTTGGGCAATCGTCGTGGGCGGCTTGAACGAGCCGCCCGGTGTGCTCGACGAATTGTCGGGATTGGACGTCAGTGCCGTGGGCGATTCGTCCGCCGCCCCTTGGACGTCACCGACCCGCGGCCGCAGGATCGTCCCGCTGACGCCGAAGACGCGCAGCGACGGATCAGCGCTACCCGTGCGCTCAAACCGTTCGTGCGCCGCCAGCCGATCCTGCGACACCACCCGCGGCGGCCCCGGCAGGCCGCCGACGGTAGCGATCTGCGAGCCAATGCGCGTCGCCGTGCGGGTCAGGCCCTGGCCGGTGACGGTCATCGAATCGCCCTGCAGGAACGTGGCGACGACCCGATCGGCTATTTCGACGGTGGCGATGCCGTTCTTGAGGTCGACCGCGGCCGATGGCGTGACGATCCGTGCGGTGCGGTCGCCGCCGGGCGCGCCGCCGACCAGGCGGAACGTGCCGCGCTCGGCGTTGAGCATCAGTTCGCTCGACGAACTGCTGCGATCGAAGCGGTCGATGACCAGCGTGCTGTTGGCGCCGACCGTCACGGACGTTCCGTCGACGAACAGCAGGTCGAGGCGATCGTCAGGCCCGGTGACGATGCGCTCGCCGAGCTGCAACTCGTGGCCCGCCGGCAGCATGCGCGAGGTCGCTGCCGATACGACGCCGATATCGACTGCGGTGGCCGGCGTCGCGACGGCCAGGACGGCAAGGAAGGCGAGCGCGCGCATCGTCGGCGATCCCGGAGCGCAGCGACGGCGCGCTTGCCCGTTTCGGCCGTTTTCGCCGTTTTTAATCGGGGTTTCCGAGAGTCGACGCGCCAAAAGCCCGATGCCACGGCACTTCTCGGCTGTGCACCCTTGCGATAAACGGTCGAAAACGGAGCGAAAACGGCGCGAAACCTGTGTCTCTACCGGTTGCCGCCGAACGCTGCCTGGATCAACCGCCGCTGTCGGCACGGCGAAGATCGACGAAGGACTCATAGGACACGAGTGAACTCCTGATGCGCAAAACCAAACGACCAGGAGTTTACATCCACACGCGCCGGACACCTATTACGGGCAATGGCCACGCCTCGCGAGGGCCAAAAACCTGGCGATTTTCGCGGGCCATTGCCCATGTCGGATTGCGGCTTTTCGCTAGAAGCGCATGCCAATGCCGACCAGCGAGCTCAACGCGTCGTAGGCGTAGGTGCTGAGCGAGGCCGTGCGCTGGAAGTAGTTGACCTGGCCCACGAACGCGATCGCGTCGGTGAGGGGCACGCTCAGCACCAGCCCGAGGCTGAGGTCGGTCTGTATCCGCCCGATGAGCGAGTCGACCGTCGGATCGGGCTGGTCGTAGAGCGCCCGCGCGATCCCGGCGCTGGCCGTGACCGTCCACAGGTGCGGGGCGCCGATCGGGGCGTCGAAGCGCACCTCGAGGCTGCTGCCGAATCCGAACGCGCTGTACGCCTGTGCCGGCGTCAGCGCCCAGTAGCGGGAATAGACGCCGGTCACGCCGAGCGTCATCGACGGCGTGAGCTGGATGTCGACTTCTGCCGTCAGCGTGCCCTCGACCCCGGTGCTGTCGGTGTTGGTGGGTACCGTCGGATTGTTGAGATAGTCGCGCCGCCGCGCCAGGCCGGTCACGGTTGCATTGACGCTCTTGCCGAGGGGCGCGGCGATCTCGGCGCCGCCGCCCCAAGCCCAGTAGTAGGCCATGTCCTGCACGGCGATGTATCGGCCGGTCAGGAACGGCCGCAGGGTCATGTCGTCGAGCAGGCCCGATTCGAACGGCGAGGTGCGCGGGCCGGTCGTGAAGTCGAGCAGCAGCACGTTGGCCTGGCTCACCTGGAACTGGTGTGTCGTGTAGAACTCCAGCACGCTCTCCAGCGTGCCCATGTCCTGGCGGCCGAGGTCGTAGCGGTGGCGCAGCGTCGCGGCGGCCACCGCATTGAAGTCGGGTTGGCGCGAGACGTCGGGCGTCGGCACAGCGTTGACGCCGAACGACTGGATCAGGCCGGCGGGCCCGCTGTTGGCATTGTTCGAATAGCCGAGGCCGCCCAGCACCTCGCCGGAAAAATGCGAGCGGCGGGTCCGATCATCGATATCGGCCAGGACCTGGTCGGCGCGATGCCGGGTCGCCGCATCGGCGCGGCCGGAAGCCTTCGCGCTTTCGAGATAGCCGCGCGCCGCCTCGAGCGAGCCGAGGCGAGCGTAGAGCACGCCGAGCTCGAGCTTCACGTTCGGCTGGTCTGCATCGAGCAACAGCAGCCGCTCGAGCGCGGAGATGGCGCCGCGAATATCGCCGACCCGCACGGCGAGGCGGGCGAAACGGAAAGCCGTCTCGGGATCCGATGGGTTCTTGAGCGTGTCCTGGAAGGCCGCCTCGTACTCGGCGCGCCGGTCAGGCGCAGCGGGCTGCGCCGCCGCCGGCAGGGCTACGAGCAAAGCCAGCGCGGCGATCAGTCGGGGCCTTCGCATCGCCCCACATTCTACACCAGCCGCGCCGGTTGCTCGTCAGCAATCGGTTCCGCAGCCGCCGCCGCCCTGGTTGTTACCGCCACCACCGCCCGGGTTTTGTGGCGGTGGCGTCGTTGTCGTGCTGACAGGCCCCGGCTGACCCGAGGTGTGGTTGGCGTTGGTGATGGTCATCGCCTGCATCGACAGGAGCTGCAGGTAGGTGAGCCAGGTCTGCAGGCCCGGTCCTGTCCCGGTCCGCGGCAGCACGACATTGTTGAGCTGTGCCACCAGCGCATCGAGCTGGGCCTGGTCGCCCGGGCTCACCGCCGTGCCGGTTCCCTGCTGCTTCTCGAACAAGGCGAGGTAGGCCTGCAAGCTGCCCGGTGGCAGGACGATCGGCGGGAACGGCGCGCCGTTGTAGGGCACGAAGATCTGCGAGCCGGCGCGGATGGCGCGTGCGGTGCCGGCCGGGTTGGTGACCGAGGCGTATTCGCCGAAGAGGAAGGTGATGGTCACCGAGCCATCGTTGCCGATCGAGATGGTGGCGATGCCGCCGCGGATGCCGATGTTGCCCGAGGGCGTGGTGACCTTGACCTCGGTCTTCTTGCTGATCGCGCCGCCGACGAAGCGGAAGGCGCCGCGCGTCGCTGTCATCTGGAGATCGCCCTGGCGCGTGTTGGGATCGTAGACGAAGCGGTCGATGGTGACCTCGCTGTTGACGCCGACCGACAGCGCCGAGCCGTCGTTGAATACCAGATGCGCTCGATCGTTGGCGCCGGTGCGCACGCGCTCGTTGGAGAATACGTCGATGCCAACCCGCAGGATGCGCTCGTTCTGCGCCGGCGGCGTGCCGCGCGGCTCGCCGCTGGCCGCCGAGGTGACGCCAACAGTCTGCGCCATCGCCGGCAGGCTGAAGCCGATGAGGAGGAGGAAGATCCGGAGCAACAGGGACATGACAGGACTCCCTAGAAACGCCAGTTGACGCCCACCAGGGCGTTGAAAGCCTGGAAGGCGTAGTTGCTGATCGGCGCGGTGCGCTGGAAGTAGGTCGTCTGGCCGACCAGGGTAAGGCGCTCGTCGATCGGCACCGACAGCAGCAAGCCGAGATTGAGGTCGGCCTGCTGGCGCGTGACCGCAGGATCGATTGTCGGGTCGGCCGCATCGTAGCCCGCGACCGCTCCGCCGGCATTGGCGGTCACGTACCATTTGCGGCCATTCAAGCCTACCGGATCGGAGAAGCGGAACGACAGCGAGCCTCCGTAGGCCAGCTCGCTGTAGCTCTCCGACGGGATTGCCGCGAGGTAGCGGGTGAAGCCGACGCCGAGCGACAGCAGGATGTCGGGACTGATCTCGGCCTGCAGCTGAAACCCGGTGGTGGCGGCAGTGCCGGAGCTGCGGCTGTTGCTGGGCGCATCGGCATTGTCGATGAACTCGTTGTGCCGGCCCAGCACCACGGCCGAGGCCTTGAGCCAGTCGCGCACCTGGGCGGTCGCCTCGGTGCCGGCGCCCCACGACCAGTAGGTCGGCTGGTCGTGCACCGAGACGTAGCGGCCCGTGACGAACGGCTTCAGGGTGACGTCCTTGAAGGCGCCCTCGAACGGCTGGCTGCGCGGTCCGGTCGTCAAGTCGAACAGCAGGGTATTGGCTTCGCTGACCTGGAACTGGCGCGAGCTGTAGACATTGAGGTCGGTCTCGAGCGTGCCGCTGTCCTGGCGGCCGAAGTCGTAGCGGTGGTGCAGCTGGGCGGCGGTCACGGCGGCCCAGTCGGGGCGCTGCGAGAAGGTGGGATTGGGCAGCACGGTCGCACCGTAGAAGTGCAGCGCGCCCGAGTTGGCGTTGTTGGCGTTGTCCGAGTAGCGCAGGCCGACCAATACATCGCCGCTGAAGCGCGACTTGCCGGTCATGCGGTCGATCTCGGCGAGGTATTCGCCGGCGCCGGCCTTGACGTCGGTCCCGGCCTTGGGTGAGGCGCGTGCCGTCTCGAAATAGCTGCGGGCGGCCTCGTAGGAGCGCAGCCGGTAATAGAGCACGCCCAGCTCATAGCGCACGCGCGGCTGGTCGCCGTCGATCATCAGGAAGCGCTCGTAGGCGGAAATGGCCGCCTCGAGATCGCCGACCTCGACGGCAAGCCGCGCATAGCGCAGCAGGATCGGCGCATCGGTCGGCTTCTGGAGTGTTTCCTGGAAAGCTGCGTTGAATTCAGCCCGTTTGTCGGGGGGCTGCTGGGCCTCGGCAAGCGCAGAACAGAACATCAGGCACGCGGGAAGCGCGACCCGACAGAAGGTTCGCCACATGAACCTTCTCTACGGGAGTGGCCGGCCGCGTGTCCGCCAAAATATGGTTACGCGGCCTGTATCTTTGTATCGCGCGCGATGATGTTGTGTCATATCGTGCACGATTCGGTTGGGATGCCGATGGCCTGGGGTCAATGGCCCAAGGTCAATGACCCGGTGCGAGGAACGGGCTGCCGGCGATGCCAGCTACCGGTGGATCGGTGACCAGGGTCTTGCCGAAGCCGTCATCGGACAGGTGGAAGTTGCCCACGACGTACTGGCCCAGGAGATGGATGGTCGCTGTGTGGGTCCCGTCGCCGACGGTCAGCACGCCGCTGCTCGTGTCGCCCGAATAGCCGAGGGTCGCCGTCGCGATGTTGATGTCGGTGAGGTCGATACCCCCCGGAACCCCGAAGCCCGAGATCACGCCGTTGAAGCTCTGCGAGTCGTCGAGTTGGAGCGTGCCGCCGGCGCTGGTGAAGTTGATCTGGCTGGTGCCCGCGGTGGCGCCGCTGCGGATATCGAGGAAGCCACCGCTCAGCGTCGCGCCGTTCAGCGTGCCGCCGTTCTGCACATATTCCTCGCTGCCCGACGACACCACGGTGCCGACCGCGCTGCCATAGACGATGGCCTGGCCGCCCGCCGACACGACGGTGCCGCTGCCGGTGCCGCCGATGGCCACGATATCGGTGCCGCCGCCCAGCACGACCGTGCCGCTCGCCGTGCCACCCGATTCGACGGCGTTGACGCCGCCGCTGCTCACGGTCGCGCCGCGCTCGATGCCGCCGTTCAGGACCTCTCCGCGGCCGAGCACGGTGCCGCCACTGTCCACGCCACCCGACGAGACGTACAGCCAGCCGCCGGCCTGGACGGTCGTGTCGGTCGCGCTGCCGATCACATTGAGCACGCCGCCTGACGCCACGGTGCCGCTGACGCTCGAGCCGTAATCGAAGGACAGACCGCCCGACGACACGGTGGCGCCGCTTTCGACGGCGCCCACGGCAACGATATCGATGCCACCGTTCAGTACTACCGTGCCACTTGCGATGCCACCCACCTCGACGCCGTTGACGCCGCCGCTGCCGATCGTTGCGCCACGCTCGATGCCGCCGTTCAGCACCTCCTCGTGGCCGAGCACGGTGCCACCGCTGGCCACGCCGCCCGACGAGACGTACAGCCAGCCGCCGGCCTGGACCGTCTCACTGGTTGCAGTGCCGATCACATAGAGCGAACCGCCCGAGGCGACCCTGCCGCTGACGCTCGAGCCGTAGTCGAACGACTGGCCGCCCGACGACAGGGTGGTGCCACTTTCGACGCCGCCGCCGACCACGACGTCCATGCCGCCGTTCAGCACCGTCGTGCCGGTCGCCACGGCGCCCGACGAGACGACATTGTTGCCGCCGCTGCTCACCGTCGCGCCGCGCTCGGTGCCGCCGGACAGCACCTCCTGATGGCCGAGCACGGTGCTGCCGCTGGCGACACCACCCGATGAGACGAACGCCCAGCCGCCGGCCTCGATCGTCGTCCCGGTCGCGGTGCCGATAACATAAAGAGCGCCGCCCGAGGCGACGGTACCGCTGACGCTCGAACCATGCTCGAAGACCTGGCCGCCCAGCGACACGGTGGTGCCGCTCTCGACGCCGCCGGCATCCACGATGTCAGTACCGCCGCTGGATACCACTGTGGCGCTGGCCGTGCCGCCCGACAGGACGTTCAGTGTGCCGCCGGCCAGGACCGCGACGTCGGTAGCCGTCTGGCCCGACGACACGACGAGGGTCTGGCCGCTCGTGACGACACCCGACGCCGAGCCGGCGAGGAAGGTGAGGTCGCTTGGCTGCAGGGACGAAAGCGACACGCCGGTCAGCTGGACCATGTCGGAGATCGAGAGCGTCGTAGCCTGCGAGGTGCTGGTGAACGCTCCCGACGCATGGATGTCCATGTCGGCGATGCGCACGTTTCCGGTCAGGTCCTGGTAGGCGATGATGTAGTGGTTGGCCGCGTTGGCCTGGATGCCGGCGAAGGTGATGGGCGAGGCGACCAGCGCGGCGGCGACGGCGGCCGCATTGAGGAATCCGCTCGGGCTGTCGATCAGCAGCACGTTGGCGTTGGCGACGGTGACCGTCCCGCCTGGACGCACCAGGTTGCTGAACACCGCAGATCCCTGCGTGGGCGCGCTGCCGTTGCCGAGGTTGCGCAGGAGATTGCTGAAGGCGGCGAGCGAGATGTCGATCGTGTCCGACCCGGCCGCGAAATTGGCTACGGTCGACATGTCCTGGCTGGTGCCCGTGCCGAGGCCCGCGTTGGTGGTGGCGTTGGAGACGGGGCCGCCGGATTGCGCCGTCGCCTGTCCCCACCAGCCGAGTTGCGGGATGTCGGCGGCATCGACGATGCTGCCCGAGACGCTGGCCACGACACCGCCGGGGGTGAGGATCGCGGCGTTGGTCAGGCTGTTGCCGGCGTAGAGCTCGATGCGGTCAGCCGCGGTGTGGCCGGCCGCCAGCGCGATCGTGTCTGCGCCGCCGCCGGTGAAGATGGTGTCGGCCTGGTTCGTGGCCTGCGTGCCGACGAACGTGTCGTTGCCGATCGAGCCGCCCAGCACGTTGCCGGCGACGCTCGAGCCGGAGATCGTGTCGCCGACGCTGCCGCCGACGGTGAGCGCGTAGGCGAAGTTGAACGAGCCCACCGGCATGATGAGCCCGCCCGCCGAGTCGACGTGCGACAGGTCGACGACGCCGAGATAGGTGCTCGGCGATGCGCCGGAACTGCTCGTGTCGTAGATGCCGCCGATCACGTTCTGATAGGCGATGTTGCCGGTCATCAGCGACGTGCCCGGCAGGTCGGCGGCCACCCAGGTGCCGCTGCCGAACGAGCCGTCGGCGTTGCGCGTGATGTTGACGAAGGCGGGCCCGCTGTCGGTCGTGGCGACCAGATTGTAGCCGCCCGGCACGGCGGTGATGTTCTCGAAATGGGTGATGACGCCGGGCTGGTTGAAGCCGGTGTAGAGACGGAGGTTGGAGAAGACGCCGGTCTGGGAGTCGTAGTCCTCGAGGAAGGCTTCGTTGATGCCGTCGCCCAACGCATCGACGTGGGTACCGCCGGCGATGGTGTAGGACGTGCTGCCGACGCCGTTCTCCCAGATGCCGTAGACCGACGTCAGGTCGTCGAGGCCGGCATTTCCGCCGAGCAGCGTGTATTGCTGCGTGGCGATGTTGTAGATGAAGCCGTTCGCCTCGCTCAGGGTGCCGCCGACCATGTCATAGTTGCCGACGACAAGGTCGCCCATCGTGCTGTGCAGGATGGTGTCCTCGACCTGGCCGCCCAGCACGGTGCCGCCAACCACGTTGACGCCGTTCGTCGGAACGTCGATCTGGGTCCAGGTGCCGCCGCTGCCGTTGATCGGGCCCTGGTAGATCATGCCGTGGTTGAAGGTGCCGGACGGGCTTTCGGCGTACTGGTAGCTGCCGACCGCGCGCACGTTGCCGATGCCGATCGACGGCGTGAAGATCGCGGTGTCGGGGCCGTACAGCGTCGCCGTGGTGATGGTTTCACCGGCGAAGACCGGCGTCAGGGTGTACTTGGTGCCGGCGGCGGTGTCGTTGAGCGGCCCTTCGTAGAGATAGGCCGTGGTGGCGCTGCTGCCCGACACCGTGTCGGAGCCGGTCAGGATGACCGCGCCGTTCAGATCGGCGCGCACGCCGGTCGTGATCGAGCCGCTGGTCAGGATCGACGAGAAGTCGACCTGCTGATGCGACGAGCCGTTCAGCGCATCGGTCGCCGCCTGCGAGGCCAGCGCCGTCGTCGTGTCGATCACGCCATCGACGGCGGCAATCCCGGTCGGTCCTCGATCGCTGGCCTGCGTGAAGTAGGCTGCCGCGTCGATCTTGCTGTTGATCGCCGTGACGTCGCTGCCGGAGGCGCTGCTGGCGATGTCGTAGACCATCGCCGAGAACGGCACGGTGCCGTCGAACAGCACCGTGCGCCACGTCAGCTTCTCGCCGTCGGTGGCCGCGCGGCCGAACAGGTTGGTGAAGGTCTTGTCGATGAAGCCGTTGGCGAGCGCGATCTGGTCCGGCGTCGGACTGGTGACCGGTGTCACCAGCGAGGCGAGCGGCGCGTAGATCGATTCTTCCGGCGAGGTCGCGAAGTCTTCCGAAATGGCGAGGGCGGCCGCGTCGACCGAAGCGCCCTGCAGGACGTCGGTCAGCATGGTCTCCATCCGGGTGGCGAAGCTTCCCGGGTCGGCCGCCCAGCCGAACCAGCCGACGTAGAGCGCCTCGAGTTGCCCGGTGACCGACTGGGCCGGCAGCGTGCCGGTCGCGGCATTGCCGTAGACCAGGTTGTAGCTGCTGTTGGTCTGGATCGACGTGCCGGTGTTGGGCAGCGTGCCCGCGCCGGTGATGTCGAGACCGATCCAATTGTTGATCACCGCGTCGAGCGATGCGCCCGGCGCCAGGGTGACGCCGTTGCCGTCGTTGCCGCTGATGATGTTGACCGACGCGGAGGGCGAGGGCACCTGCGTCCAGCCGACGATCGGCGAGCCGACGACGTTGCCGTGGCCGGTGCTGCTCACCAGCACGCCGCCGGCGCCGTTGGCCAGCGCGGCGGTCTCCTGGATGTCGGTGCCGATCGCGCTGTCGATGACGATGTTGTTGTAGGCCTGGCCCGTGATCGCGAGGCCGTAGCCGTCGTTGCCCGAGAAGGTGTTCTGCCGGATCACCGACGCCTGGTCGCCGCCCGAGCCGCCGATCTGGTTGTCGTGCGCCGTGCCGGTGATCAGCACGCCGTCGCCGCCGTTGGCGATGATGCCGTCGCCGCGCGTGTTGAGGCCGATGATGTTGGGCACCACCGTGACGCCGGACGCGTCGCCGCCGATCTCCAGTCCGTTGTTGCCGTTGCCCGACAGCACGTTGGTGCGGACAGTCTGGTTGCCGCCGGTCGCGGTGATCAGCACGCCGTCGTTGCCGTTGGGCGCGGCGCCCTGGAAGGCGTAGACGCCGCCGAAAGTGTTGAAGGTGGTGAAGCCGCTCGCGGTGCCCGTAACCTCGATGCCGTTGTTCGTGTTGCCGGAGATCACGTTGCCGAGCGGGATGACACCGCCGACCTGGGTATTGGCCGACGAGCCGTCGATCAGGATGCCGTCGTTGCCGTTGGCGACGATGACGGCGTTGTTCGCGCCGACGCCGGCGAAGTTCGCCTGGATCAGCGTGTTGTCGGCATTGGTGACGTGGATGCCGTTCCCGCCGTTGCCGCTCAGCACGTTGTAGTAGATGAACGGGTTGTCGACGAAGGTGCAGCCGATCAGGGAGTTGTTGTCGGCGCCGTTGATGGCGACGCCGTCGCCGACGTTGCCGAGCGCGGTTTCGCCGGTCACGTCGGTGCCGACGAAGTTGCCGCTCAGCACGTTGTTCTGCGAGCCGGTGTCGATGAGGATGCCGTCCGCGCCGTTGCCGGACACCAGGTTGCCCTGCGCCGGCGTGATGATGGTCGCCGCGGTCGTGCCCTTGTCGCCGGTCGGGTCGTTCTGCTGGCCGGTCGAGGAGTCGAACGAGGCGGTGCCGCCGATCGTGTTGCCGTTCGAACCGGCAGTGACCCAGATGCCGTTGCCAGCATTGGCCATCGCCGCCGTGCCGGCGACATTGGTGCCGATGCGATTCGACTCGACGACGTTGTCGGCCGAGCCGTTGAAGGTGATGCCGTTGCCGCCGTTGTTCGAGATCACGTTGGCGACCACGCCCGACAGAGCGTCGGGGTTGGAGCCGATCTGATTGCCGGACGAGGACGAGGAGACGAACACGCCGTCGCCGGTGTTGCCGAGCGCCGTGCCGTTCAGCGCCACGCCGATATAGTTGTTGTTGAGCAGGATGCTGCCGGCGTTCAGCGTCACGCCGGCGCCGCTCGCGCCGCCCAGTGATAGGCCGATCAGCTCGGAGCCTTGCGAACCGGCGCCGAAGGTCAAGCCGGCATTGCCGTTGAAGTTGATCTCGATGGTGGGCGTGCTGCCGGTGGTTGTGTCGGAGGCGACGATCGAGGTCGGGTTGGTGATCGACGGCAGGGCGCTCTGCAGCGTGATCGTGCCGCCGGCGATCGAGGGGTCGAAGTTGATGGTATTCGAACTGCCGGGCGACGCGGCATTGGCTTCGGTTATGGCGGCCCGCAGCGAACCTGTGCCGCTGTCGTTGAGATTGGTAACCGTAAACGTCGCCATGCTTCCCCCCGGTAGAAGACCGACCACACCTCACGCGTATCGGGCAAGATATGAGCAATCCTCAGATTTCCGTACTCGCATTTTCAGTGGGAGTGCGGCAATCGCAGGCTAGCCTTCAACACCTTGAAACGAAATAAAAAAACTGCAGCGATAGCGCGACAAAACGGCCACCACAACCGTCATCTATTGAATCTGCTCAGATTTTTCGGGGTACCCCGCTGGGGGGGGCGATTTACGGCTTGGCGGCGATCTGCATCCAGGCCGGGCGTTCGGCGTGCAGCGTGGCGCCTTCAGCCGTCAGGGGGCCTTCGGTCGCATCGAGCTGCAGCATGGCGAGCGCGCGGTCGCCCTGGCCCGAGCGGATCTCGCCAACCTCGCGGCCGTCGCGCTCAACGGGAGTGCCGGGCGGCGGCAGCGCGCCCTCGACCGTCACCGGGAACAGGCGGCGCTTGATCAGGCCACGATACTTGGTGCGGGCCGTCAGCTCCTGGCCCATGTAGCAGCCTTTCTGCCAGTCGACGCCATGCAATTCGTCGAAGCCGCTCTCGAGCAGCAGCGCTTTCTCGACCGGCATGTCTCGGCTGCCGTCGGGCACGCCGAGCCTGAGGCGCAGCGCCTCGTACTCGGCGATCGGCGCCTCGTCGAGGCCGAGCAGCAAGGCCGCCGTCTGGCCCGCGGGAGCCAGCACCCGCACGCCGAGCTCGGCGAGGCGCGGATCGACGAACGCCGTGGCGCCGGTGACGGGCAGGATCTTGCCGGCGTTTGAACCGTGGACGACCGCGACTTCCATGGTGCCGCCGCGATCCTCGACCGTCACCTTGGAGCGCAGCGTGTACATCTTGAGCTTCTTCGCGAGTGCCGCCGCCCGCTCGCGCTCGGTTTCCATCAGGAACGTGCCGTCGCCGTCCCCGACGACGAACATGTCGTTCAGGAAGCGGCCCTGCGGGGTCAGCAGCGCGGCCCAGATCGCCCGGCCTGGTCCGACCTTCGTGGTGTCGTTGGAGATCAAGCCCTGCAGGAACTCGGCCCGGTCGGGGCCACCGACGGCGATGACGCTGCGGTGCGGGAGGAGACTGAATCGGGCGTTCATGTGTGCAGATTTGGGTGTGCCGCCGGGGGTTGGCAAGATTGATAATTGGCGCTTCCGCGGCAGGGGGAGACGACAATGGGAACGATCGATTCAATATCGGCCCCGATTGAGCCGGCCGACCGGTTCATGGCGCGCGCCTTGTGGTGGCTGAGCCTGGTTGTGGCGCCAGCCGTGTTGATCACGCTGGAGTTGTTCCACCCCGCCAACTTCACCGAAAAGCCCGGGATGTACGACTACCTCTCGCATCCCGAGCACTACATGCCGGACCACTACGCGCTCGGCTACTTCGGGCCGGACTGGTGGTTCGTGCTGCACATGATCCAGACGCCGATGGTCTGCCTGGTGGCGATCGGGCTGTGGCGACTGCTCGCGCCGGTCGGCGCCGCCGACGGGCCGCTGGCAATGGCTGCAGCCTGGCTCGCCCGCGTCTCGGTCTTCGTGTTCCTGGTCTTCTACACCGTACTCGATGCGATCGGCGGCATCGGGCTCGGCCGCAGCATCGTTGTGCTGCAAGGCATGATCGCCGACGGCACCCTCAAGAAGGAGCAGGCCGACGGGGCGATCGCCCTCCTGAACGCAGTGTGGGTCGACCCCAAGGTCGGCGGCGTCGGCTCGTTCATCAGCCTGACCGGTTCGTACGCCATTCTCGTGGCGACGGTGCTGGCCGTGGTGGCGCTGCTCCCGGCCCGGCGGATCCACTGGTTGCCGGCATTGCTGCTCATCGCCTTCGGCTACCAGCTCCAGGAGAGCCATGCCGCGCCGCATGGCCCGATCGCCTTCGCCCTGCTGATCGTCGCCGCCCTCGTGATGGCCTGGCAGGGTCGCAAGCAACCCGTCTAGACGATCTTCCCGTCATAGACAGCAGTCATCGAACCGATACCCCATCGGCATTTCGGCCTGCACCTGCGCACGCCCAGAGTGATCTCACGCACTGGGTTTGAGGCGCAGCAGTCGAGCCAGACCCTGCAGGCCGACCCCATTCCTCTCAACAACCAGAGATGGCTACCGCCGTGGCAATTGAATCGTGGGTTGTCCGATGGTAAGTCGTCGCTGGATGTGAAAGCGCCAAAAACCAATCGGCGCGACGTTGGGGGAGACAATCTAATGCGAGTCATTGCTGCTGTGGCGGCCTGCGTTTTCGTGGGCGCCTGCTCTACGATTATCGAGGGTAGGAGCCAGCAAATCCTTGTGAATACCAATCCAAGCGGTGCCGATTGTGGCCTCTACCGACAAAATGTGCGGATTGCGAGCGTGCAGAATGCGCCCGGTAGCGCGCTCATTGAGAAGACCAAGCACGACATGTGGATCGTGTGTGTCAAGCAGGGCTACCAGATGGCGACATTCTACAACCATTCCGGAGCGGCCGGAGCGACCTTCGGCAACATAATCCTCGGCGGCGGTATCGGCTGGGCGATCGACAGCGCATCAGGCGCAGACAACAAATACGAATCGCCGGTCAACATCACACTGGTGCCTAACATCGCCGGTCAGGCTGATGGACCTGTCACGCTACCGCCGACCTTCACCGGCACATTGCCTTCGCCCGCGGCACCTCAGTCGACACCCGAGTCGACCGGAGCTCGGCCGGCGCCTGCAGCGCCGGCCCCTTCTGGCAAGCCGACCAATTAGCCGTCAGCGATCGAGCCAGACTTCAGCGATCGAGCCAGACTTCGTCCATGCGCCAGTTGTTGTAGATCGAGTTCACCTGGATGGTCAGGCCCTTGACCTCGGGGCGCCAGCAGGTGCCGCCGCGCATGTAGTAGAGCATCGGCCGCACCGCCTCGTTGGTGAGCTTGCGGTCGATCTCCCAGGCGATCTTCTTGCGCGCCTCCTGGTCGCGCTCGGCCGACTGCTTGGCGATCAGGCCGTCGATCTCCTTGTTGCAGTAGTCCATGTAGGTGCGCGAGCCGCAGGCGTAGTTCTCCGGATAGTTCTGGTCCGGATCGTCGACGCCGTTGCCGACCTGGCTGAGGCCGAACTGGTAGTCGCGGCGGATCAGCTTGGGCACCCACTGCGCCGTCTCGACCAGCTGCATCTCGGCATCGATGTAGATCTCCTTGAGCTGGCTGATCAGGATCACCGCCGCGTCGCGATAGGTCGGCAAATTGCGCGAGGCTAATTTGAGCTTGATCATTTTGCTTGGGCCGTAGCCCTTGGACTCCATGATCTTGCGTGCCGCCGCGCGGCTCTTGGCGACGTCGGGATCGAAGCCCGGCAGGTCGCGCATCATCTCGTCCGGCAAGCCCCAGCGGCCGGCAGGGACAGGCAGCATCGCGCCGCCTGCGTCGCCCTGGCCCTGGGTCATGATGTCGATGAAGGCCTTGCGGTCGAGCGTCATGGCGACGGCGCGGCGGACCTCGATGTCGTCGAATGGCGGCACCGGATTCATCAGCAGGTTGGCCGCCACGTTCATCGGCGCGATCTCGCACTGCGCCGTCGGCATCTGCTCCTTGATGTCCTTGACCAGCGGGACAGTGACCTCGAACGGGAAGGTCATGTCGAACTTGCCGGATACGAACGACAGCATCGCCGTCGAGCGATTGGGGATGATCGTGTACTCGATGCCGTCGAGATAGGGCCGGCCCTTCTTCCAGTAGTTCGGGTTGCGCGCGACCTTGACGTATTGGTTCGCCTTGTACTCGACGAACTTGAACGGCCCGGTGCCGATCGGCTGGCGGCGCATCTCAGCGGGCGATACGTGGCAGGGATAGACCGGCGTGAAGCCCGACGCGAGCAGGGCGAGCAGGGCCGGCTGCGGCGCCTTGAGGTGAAAGACCGCCTCGTGGTCGCCATTGGCCGAGACGCTCTCGACGTTGGCGTACCAGCCCTTGCGGAAGTTGACCTTGAAGTTCTCCTTCGCCCGCCCGCCCAGCAGGTCGAAGGTGCATTTGACGTCGGCCGCGGTGAACGGCTTGCCGTCGTGCCACGTCACACCCTCGCGCAGCGCAAAGGTCAGCGTCTTGCCGTCTTCGCTCCATGTCCACTTGGTGGCAAGGTCGGGCTGGATGCCATCGAGGCTGTTCTGCTTGGCCTTGGGGTCGAACACCACGAGGTTGTTGAACACACCCATCATCGGGATCACGACCGAGACGGTGCCTTCCTCGTGGATCGACATGCTGAACGGGCTGTCGCGATGCTCGACCCGCAACACACCGCCCTGCTTCTGGGCCCAACTCGCGCCGAACGGCACGACCAGCAGGGCCAGGACGCTGGCTAGACGCCACAACGCAGAATGCAACAACGCTCGACTGAACGCGAACTCGGACAGGACGCTATGCATGACACGCTCCTCCCTCTGTTCCGCTTGATCCGCGGTTGCACGCATAGTGCGAAGGAGAAGAAGGCGCCGTCAACAGCGCCGCGCGACGCTTTCTGTCAGCGGGCGGCCTTCTCCACGCCCCAGAACACGGTCGCCGACGGCGGTCGGATCCATCCCGTCGTGCGGCTGCTCACGGCGGACGCGCCGAACCATTCGCCCAGCGGGTAGTGGGTGCCGATCTCCAGACCGCGCACCTGGATCTCGTCGGCGATGGCCTTGCGATGGCCGGCGTCGGTTTCGCGCGCGAAGGCGTCGCGCAGCTCCTCGATCTTCGCGTCGCACGGCCAGCCGGCCGAAGCCTTGTCGCAGGAGGCGTTGAGGAACAGCGACGTCACCGGATTGACCACGTCGACTATGCCGGTGCTCGACAGGGTGACGTTCCAGCCGCGCTGGTCGGGCGGATCGCGCCGCATCACGCGCGCGACGTGCGTTTGCCAGTCGGCCGACACCATGTCGACTTTCAGGCCGATCCGCTCGAGCTGGGTCTTGGCGACCGGCGCGAGGTTGGCGAGCACGGAAACGTCGGTGACCTGCAGCAGCACGACCGGCCGGCCGTCGTAGTGACTCTCCTTCACCAGAGCGCGGGCCTTCTCGACGTTGCCTTCGAGCAGCCCTTCGGTGCCGGCGTCGCTGGCGAGCGGCGTGTTGCATCCATAATAGGTCTTGCAGGTCCGGTAGAAATTCGGATCGCCGACCGCGGACTGCAGGTACTCCTTCTGGTCGATGGCGTAGCCGAGCGCGCGGCGCAGCTTCGGATCGTTGAACGGCGGATGCAGCCAGTTGGGCCGCAGCGTGTACTGGTTGGCATAGGCGCCGCGGACGACGGAGATCGCCTTGTTGCCCGCGAGCAGGGGCATGAGGTCGTGCGACAAAGATTCGACGCCGTCGATCTCGTTGTTCTGCAGGGCGCTCACCGCGGTCTGCGGATCGGCGATCGACAGCCATTCCACCCGGTCGACCTTGACGGCCTTGCCGCCGGCGAAGTTCGAGGCCGGCTCGTTGCGCGGCACGTAGTGCGGATTGCGGACATAGACGACGCGATCGCCCGGGCGCCACTCGTCGGCCTTGAAGATGAACGGGCCCGAGCCGGTCGCATCCTTGACCTGCTCCGTCGCCGGCGCGGCGGCGATGCGCTTGGGCATCATGAACGGCACGATGCCGGCCGGCTTGGCCAGTGATTCGAGGACCAGTCCGTAGGGCTGCTTCAGCTCCATCCGGATGGTCTTCGCGTCGGGCGCCGACAGGTCGGCGATGGAGGCGAACAGCTTCAGGCCCATCACGTCGCGGCTGCCCCAGCGCTTGAGCGAGGCGATGCAGTCCTCGGCCGTCACCGGCGTGCCGTTGTGCCAGCTGAGCCCGTCGCGCAGCACGAACGTGTAGACGCGCCTGGCGTCGTCGACTGTCCACGAGCCGACCATCTGCGGCTGCGGCTTCAACTCGGCATCGAGGCCGAACAGTGTGTCGTAGACCATGTAGCCGTGGGTGCGGCTGATCTGCGTCGAGGCCCAGATCGGATCGAGGATCTTGAGGTCGGAGTGCATGACCATCCGCAGCGTCGATTGTGCCGAAGCCGGCAGCGCGAGCAGCACGCCGCCGAGCAGCGCCAGCAGGCGTAGGATCTTCATGTCATGCTCAATCCGTTGATGGTTTGCAGCGCAAAGGCGCGGAACTGGCCGAGGATCATGCCCTTCCAGTCGTTGGCATCGACATAGAAGGCATCGCGGACCGCGCGGCGGACGGTGGCGGCGAGTGCAGGCGGCGCGTCGGGATGGCCGGCCAGCCAGGCCTCGCCGCGTAGCGCCCGGCGGACCTGCGGCGAGGGCAGGGTGCCGTACTCCAGGGTCGAATGCGTGACCTTGGCCTCAGGGCATTCCACGCGTGCACAGGTCATCATGTAGCCGACGGTGCGCGGCGATACCGATTCGGCCATCGAGCTGACGATCAGGTCGGCGCCCCACCACGCCTTGGCGCGCGCCGTGGTCTCGGTATCGTGCTGGCCAAAGATCTTCTCGCCGTGGCCGTAGGGGCCGAGGCCGGTGTGGACGTCGATCCAGGCGATGTGCCGGCGACCGCTTCCGTGCTTGCGCAGGATCGCGCGGATCGTCTGGTTGCTCCAGCTGGGCGCCGTGCCAGCGTAGAACAGGCCGTCGGGATGCCGGTCCTGGCCGCTCGACACGCCCGGCGAGCGCCGGCCTGCCAGGCGCGTCATCGCCGCGGCCAGACGCGCCTCGTCATCGTCGCTGGGTGGCCATGACGGCGGCACCAGCAGCGGATGGATCTCCTCGTAGACCGGATTGGTTGGATAGGGCTGGCTGAAATCGTTGAAGTTGCGGTTGAGGTCGATGTTGTCCTCGTTTGTCCGCTTGAGGTGCGAGAAGCCGAAGGGGTTGACGGCGTGGACCAGCAGCACGGCGATGCCGCGGGCGCTGGCACGCTGCGCGAGCTCGTCGTTCAGCAGCGCGAGCTGGCAGGCCGAGCCGGAGAAGCCTTCCGGCCCATGCGTGCCCGAGCTGACGATGAACAGCGATGGTGCGTCTGCAGCGCCGATCCGCGCCGTGTCCATCGCCAGCTCCTCGCCCTCGGCGCCGCGCCGCGGATGGCGATGGGATTCCACGGTCGCGCCGGCGGCTGCTGCGGCTTCGAGGAAGCGCTGCCGCGATTGGCGGTAGGTGTCGGAGAAGTAAGCAGCGCTCATGGCGCGAACCCCGGCGGGAACATCGTTGAAGCACCGGTCTCTGCATCGAACGTCCGGGCGAGCGCGATCAGCGTGCCTTCGTCGTACCACGGCGCCACGAAATGGATGCCGATCGGCAGGCCGCTGCGCGATTGGCCGAATGGAATGCTGATCGCGGGATGGCCGGTCATGTTGAACGGGATGGTGTAGGTGTACCAGGCTGCCCGCAGATCGCCGATCGGCTTGCCGTCGACGACCAGCGGCGCGAACTGGTCCTGGGTCGCAGGCGGCGCCGGCGCGGCGACTGTGGGCATAAGCAGCAGATCGGCGGAGGCGAAGAGCTTCTGCACCGAGCGATAGGCAAGCGTGCGGTCGAGCAGGGCGCGGCGCAGGGCGACGACATCGATGTCGTTGCCCTCTTCGAGCGTCTTCGCAAAAGAGGGATCGAGCTCGTCACGGCGCGCCGCCAGCAGCGGGCTGAACCGTTCGATCTGGTTGGCCCGCAGGATGATGCGCGCGGTGTCGAGCTTCCAGTCGATCTCGCGGCCGTCGAACTCCGTGATCCGCGCGCCACGTTGGGACAGGAAGGCGATCGTTGCGTCCAGCCGCGCCTCGACCTCGGGGTCGAGATAGCCGCCGGTCATGCGGCGGATGACCGTGACGCGCTTGCCGGCGATCGGCGATTGCGCGTCGGTCTGCGGCCAGGCGAACGGGGTTCGTCCGATCGCTGCGGTCCACGGGTCGTCGGCATGGCTGCGCGACATCGATGCGAGGCCGACACCGAGATCGTCGGGATGTCGCGCCATCACGCCGAGATAGGTGAGCTGGCCGAACTGATCGGTCGTCTTCTCGTGCGGCACGCGGCCGAGCGTGGGCTTCAGGCCATAGACTCCACAGCACGCCGCGGGAATGCGGGCCGAGCCCGCGCCGTCGGTCGACATGGCGATCGGCCCGAGACCGAGCGCCACCGAAACCGCCGCCCCGCCGCTCGAGCCGCCCGACGTGTGCTCGCGATTCCAGGGATTGCGGGTCACGCCATGCAGCCGGCTGTCGGTCAGGACCTTGTGGCCGTATTCGGGCGTAGTGGTCTTGGCGAACAGCACGGCATCGGCGCTGCGCCATTGGGCGACCGCGTCGGTGTCCTCGGCGGGCACGTTGTCCTTCATCGTCAGCGAGGCGAACGCCGTGCGCAGGCCGGCGGTGGGGATCAGGTCCTTGACCGACACGGGCACCGCGGCAAGAGGCCCGAACCCCGCGCCGCTGCCCCGCCGGGCATCGAGTGCGTCGGCGCGGGCACGGGCGCCGTCGGCGTCGAGCGTCGCGATGGGATTGAAAGGCTTTGCCCGCTCGCAGCGGGCTAGCACGGATTCGAGGATGTCCCGGGCGCGAGCCGCGCCGGAGGTGAAGGCTTGGACGAGTTCGGCGACGGGCCGACCCGCGAAATCATGCGATGGCATCTCGGCGCTATCTACGAACGAAGCCGTGTCGTCGTCGAGCCCCATTCGGCATCGACGATCGCGAGCGGGCTACGCGGCGCCGTCCGCCTTGATGCCGAGCCGGGTGATGATCTTGCCCAGGCGTTCGTGTTCCGCGAGCATCGCTTCGCCGACCTGCTCGGGCGTCATCGGCGACGGCGTGATGTAGGCCGTCCCGAGCCGCTTCAGCGTCTCCCGGTCGGCCAGGGCGGCGGCCATCGCCGCGTTCACGCGGTCGACGATGGCGCGCGGCAGGGCGCGCTGGGCGTAGAGCGGCAGCCATGAGCGGACCTCGGCGTCGCCGACGCCCTGCTCGGTCATGGTGGCGACCTCCGGCAGCTCGTCGAGGCGCGTGGGCCCGATCACGGCAAGCGCCTTCAACCGGCCGGCCTTGACGTGCGACATGACCAGCGAGGTGCTGACCACCGCGAGATCGAGGCGGTTCGCCAGCAGGTCCTGCACGCCGGGCGGCAAGCCCTTGTAGCTGATCGACGTGACGTCGATGCCGAACTTGAGCTTGAGCTGCTCGGGCACCAGGTGCGTGCTCGTGCCGTTGCCCGAGTTGAGGTAGTTGAGCTTGCCGGGATTCTTCTTCGCGTGCGCCACGAAGCCCGCGATGTCGCTGGCCGGCGATTCGGGCGGGGCGCAGACGATCGCGGTGCTGACGCCGATCATGGCGATCGGCTGGAAGTCGGCGATCACGTCGAACGGCGTCTTCATCAGGTAGCTCAGCGCCACATGGCCCGACACCGTCTGGTAGAGCGTGTAGCCGTCGGGCGGCGCGCTCAGCATCATCTGCGCGCCGACGATGCCGCTGCCGCCCGGCCGTGGATCGATCAGCCAGGTCTGCCCGAGTTCGCGCTGCAGGGCATCGGACACCGCGCGGCTGCCGACATCGATCAGACCGCCAGCGGGCCCGGGCAGGATCACGCGGATCGGCTTCGCCGGGTAATTCTGGGCGCGAGCCGACAGGGGCGCGGCGAGGGCCGCGCCCAGCAGCAGTCTGCGGGACAGCATGGTCAGTTGGCGCGATAGAACGGCTTGTCGCCGCACACCGTCACGCGATGGCCGTAGCGGCGGTGGCCGTGATAGTCGAACATCGCGTGGTGCTGGGCACAGCGGTTGTCCCAGAACGCCACCGAGTTGGGCTGCCACTTGAAGCGGCACTGGAACTCCGGCGTCTCGATGTGGCGATAGAGCATCTCAAGCAGCGCGTCGCTCTCGTCCTTGCGGAGCTGCGGGATGCGCAGCGTGAACCCGCGATTGACGTAGAGGCCCTGGCGGCCGGTCACCGGATGGGTGCGCACGATCGGATGCTCGGCGTTGGGGAACTTGAGCTCGTCGCGGTCGGTCGCCTTGACCCGGTAGTAGTGCGCCTTGGAGCTGTCGTGGGTCGCGGTCAGGCCCTGCAGCAGTGTCTTGATCGGCTCCGACAGCGTCTCGTAGGCGCGATACATGTTGGCGAACAGCGTGTCGCCGCCGCCGTCCGGCGGCACCTCGGTGAGATAGAGGATCGAGCCCATCGGCGGCTCGACGTCGCACGACACGTCGGAGTGCCATTCCTCGCCGGCGACGTGCTTGGACTTCTCGTCCGCCTTGATCACCAGGATCTCGGGATGCTCGGGGAAGGTGATCGGCGCATTGGGATGGACGTGCAGGGGCCCGAAGCGGCGGCCGAAGTCCTTGTGCTGCTCGATGCTCATCTTCTGGTCGCGGAAGAAGATCACCAGGTTGTCCATCAGCGCGTCGTGCACCTCCTGGAACTGCTGGTTGCCGAGCGGCTGGGCGAGATCGACACCGAAGATCTCGGCGCCGATGACGGGCGTGAGCTTGCGAACCTCGATCGTCT
>DASXQC010000495.1:0-6025 GCA_036493235.1 Reyranella sp. | reverse complement strand
CAGCGCCGGCTTCGGCCTCACCGACATCGCAAGCTCCGGCACCGCGCGCTCGATCCTGCTCGGTCTCTATGGCGGCTACACCCAGGGCCCGCTCTACGTCGATGCAGCGCTGGCCTACGGCTACAACAGCTTCAACACCACGCGCGCGATCAACACCGGGGCGATGTCGGAGGTGGCCACTGGCGCCTTCGACGGCCAGCAGTATGGCGGCCGGGTCGAGGGCGGCTGGCGCTTCGCCATCGACCAGAACACACTGACGCCGTTCGCCGGGATGACCGTGCAGGCGCTGAGCCAGGCGGGCTACAGCGAGACCTCGCGCGACACCACGACCGGTGCGCCGGGCTTGCTCGGCGTCACCGTGCAGGGCCAGACCACGACGTCGGTGCGCTCCGTCCTCGGCGTGCAGTTCGAGACGGCGATCGGCGCGGCCGATACCGCCGTGGCCAAGCCCCGGCTGCGACTGGGCTGGGGGCACGAGTTCAACACCAACCGCAGCGCCACCGTCGCGCTCAGCCTGCTGCCCGGCGCGCCGTTCCAGGTCACCGGTGCGCAGCCTAACGCCGATTCGTTGGTGGTCGGCGCCGGCCTCGAGCTCGAGCTCGGCCGCATGCTGCGGGTCTACGGCCAGTTCGACGGCGACTTCAGCGGCAATGCCCGCGGCTTTTCAGGAACCGGCGGAATCAGACTGATCTGGTAGTATGGCCGGATGACAGAGCCTTTGCGCGCCGTTCCGCAGACTTGGACGCGCGCCACGATCACGCCGGCCGATTGGACGGTGCCGCTTCCGAAGACCGCCAAGCGCGAACTGCTGGCCGTTCGCGACGAATTGCGGCGCGCGCCGGTGCCGACCTTCCTACTCGATCCCAGCGACTTTACCCTCGACGCCTGCCGCGTGACGATGGCCGAGGTTCGCCGCGTGACGCAGAACGGGTCGATGTTCGCCGTCCTCGACCGCCTGCCGATGGACGGGCTCGCGCACGAGGAGGCGATCGGCCTCTACTGGCTGCTGTCCAGCCTGCTCGCCCGGCCGGTGGCGCAGAAGCTCAACGGCCAGATGTTCTACGACGTGATGGATACCGGCGCGAAGCTCAAGCCCGGCTCGGGCATCCGGCCGACCGTCACCAACGTCGACCTGCGCTTCCACAACGACAATTCCTACAACGAGACGCCACCCGAGTTTGTCTGCCTGTTCTGCCTGCATCCGGCGATGCAGGGCGGCATCAGCCAGGTGATGAGCGTCGCCACCGTGCACGCCGCCCTCGAACGGCAGCATCCCGAGCTGATGCCGCGGCTCTACCGGCCGTTCTGGTACGACCGCCATGCCGAGCACCAGCCCGGCGAGCCCACGACCTTTGCCGCACCGATGTTCGAGCGCGGCGGCGACGGCGCGATCAAGGCGCGTCTGGCGCTGAGCGAGATCCATGCCGGTTATGAGCTGCGCGGCGAGCGGCTGGACAACGAGACAGCGGCCGCGCTCGCCGCCGTGCAGTCGGTGTTCGACCAGCCCGAGCTGCATATCGAGCTGGGCTTCGAAGCAGGCCAGATCCAGTACGTCAACAATCGCGCGACCGGCCACGCTCGCACCGAGTTCACCGATTTCCCGGAGCCGGAACGCAAACGTCATCTCGTGCGGCTGTGGCTGCGGGATGCTGGACGGCGCGGCTATCGCGGCTGAAGGACCAACAATGTCGACTATGCTTTCCCGGCCGGTGCTCCGGACCGTTGCCCTCGTGATCGGCCTCGGCCTGCTGCTGGCCTGGGCGTCGCTGGAACTGCGCATCCACACCCGACTCGACACGATCCACAACATGTCGAACATCCTGCACGGCCGGCCGATGCAATTCGGCGCCGACATCTCGGCCATCCACCCGTTCTATAACCGCGTCATGTTCCCCAGCCTGCTGTGGGTGTTCACGCACGGCGTTGGCGTGCTGAAGGAAGGCCAGTGGTACATCCTGCTGCGGCTCGCCTGCTGCATCTTCGGCATCGGCGCCTTCGCCCTGGCCTGCCAGCGCATGCTGCGGCCGCCGCAGGCGCGCCTCCAGCTCGCGGTCGCCCTGATGGCGCTCTCGACCATCGGCGCCTTCGCCTTTCCCTGGGAGGATCCGACCGACGTGATCGACCTCGGGGCCCAGGCCCTGGCCGTGATGGCCGCGCTCGATGGCCGCTTCGCCCTCTGCCTGCTGATCGCGGTGGTCTTCGCGGCCAACCGCGAATCGGCAGCCTACGCCGGCATCACCTGGTTCGTGCTGGCGCCGCCGCGCCCGTTGCTGAAGCGCGGCACCGAGACCGTCGCGATCTGCGCCGCGAGCTATGCGCTGGCGATCGCGCTCAGGCTGACGATCAGCAAGACCGGCGCCTCGAACTGGAGCGCCCTGCCTCACAACATCGAATCGCTGATCCAGGCGGTACGCTCCTTCGCCATCGTCGGCTGGTTCGGCATCGAGATCGGCCTGGCGCTGTTCCTCAGCGCCTGCACCGACCTCTCGACCGAGCGTGCCCGGCGGTTCGTCCTGCTGGCGCTGCTCTTCGCGGTGCCCGGCCTCCTGTTCGGCTGGGTCGAGGATGTGCGCGTCTTCCTGCCGTGCGCGGTGATGATGTGCTTCGCGGTCGCTGCCCACAAAGAAGCTTGACCGGATCAATCAATCTTGCGGCCGCCGGCGGCCGTCCCATCATGAGGGCATGAAAGCCCATTACGCCGCCCTGGCCCGCTACAACGCCTGGGCCAACCGCCGTCTCTACGACGCCGCCGCCGAGCTCAGCGACGAGGAGTACCGCGCCGACCGCGGCGCCTTCTTCAAGTCGATGCACGGCACGCTGAACCACCTGCTGACCGCGGACTGGGTCTGGATGCACCGCTTCACCGGCCAGGGCCCCTCGCCCGAGCGGCTGGACATGATCCAGCACGAGCCGCTGGCGGACCTGCGCCGCGCCCGCGAGGCCGAGGACCAGCGCATCGTCGGCTACATCGACGGACTCACCGAGGCCGAGCTCGCCGGCACCATCCGCTACCGCCGTGTCTCGACGCCCGAGGTGTTCGAGCAGGCGCTGGCGCCCGCGCTGGCGCATTTCTTCAACCACCAGGCCCACCATCGCGGCCAGGCGCATTCGATCCTGTGCAGCTTCGGCAAGCGCGAACTGGTGCTCGACCTGCTCTACTACCAGCGCGAGGCCGAGGCCGGCCGCGTCTGACTCGAGCTTGTATGGGAGCCCCTTGCCGGCCGGAGACGTGAACCCGGCGGGAAGCCGACTGTGCACTCCGTCCCATCCATTGTGCGCAGTATCCCAATTCTGAGCGGGCAATTGCCGGCGCCGAATTGGTACTTCAGCTGTAAGACAGCTACCGTACGCATAGTTCGTGCAGCCGCGCCATTGAAGGGGAAGCCATGCTAGCCGAGCATTTCGACACGGCTTCATTGCCGGCTGTTCAGCAGTTGGCGGGTTGGCAAGCCTGGTACGCCACCATATTCGATGTCGTGCGCCCCTCATCGCCCGACAGCGGCTTTGTCGCTCAAAACGAGATGTGGAGCACTTCGGGGATCACGCTTAGTCGTGTCAGGTCACCCGCCAACATCGTCCACCGGGCGCCCTCGCTCATCCGCCGCAATGCGATCGACCATTGGGGCCTCACGCTCAGCAAGCAAAGCGCAAGCGATGTAACCGCGCGTGGCGGCGTATCGTTTGAAGCATTGCCGCATACGCCTTTCATACTGTCGTTTGGCGAAGAGATGGCCATCCGGCGCAGGGCGACCGATGAACGCCTCCAACTCATTCTGGCTCGTGACAACTTCCAGAGGATTGCCCCTTTGCTCGACGCCGCGCGTGGCCGATCGCTCACTGGTCCCGGCGCCCGGATGCTCGCTGACTACATCCTGCTGCTCGAACGGAATATGCCTTTGCTCGACGCGGAGGCCTCGCAACGGCTGCGCGATGCCGTTGAGGCCATGCTGGTGGCGTGCTTGGCGCCCACCGCGACAGGGGTTGCCGACGCCCGCGACCAGATCAAGCTCACGCTCATGGAGCGAGTGCGGCAGGTCGTTCGCAGGAATTTGCGCTCTCACTCACTCGGGCCCGACAAACTCTGCCGGGAGGCGGCGACATCGCGATCACAGCTCTACCGGCTGCTGGAGGGCGAAGGCGGCGTTGCGCGCTACATCCAGCGGCAGCGCCTGGCCGAAAGCTTTGCCCTGCTTTGCGACATCAAGAACGACATCTCGATCAGCAGTATGGCCGAGATGCTCTGTTTTTCCGACCATTCGGCATTCAGCCGTGCATTCCGGCGCGAGTACGGCATGACCCCCGGGGAAGTCCGGGCCCTCTCTTCCGCAGGTCTGCCACCTGCGCCATCGGAGAAGGACAACGCTGACTTGGTGGTGCGCACGTTCACCGACTGCCTGCGGGCTTACTAAATGCCGGCAACGATCGGGCGGCGGCATCATTTGCGCTCAGGCCGTACGCGGTGGCTATTGGATGGCTTCCGGCGCGATGCGGCGCAATCGGACGAAGCGGCTTAGTTCGTGAGAGGCAGCAAAATGCCCCGACTCTCCGGGGCTTCTTCGCTTCGGCGATGGTGGGCGCACCAGGGCTCGAACCTGGGACCCGCTGATTAAGAGTCAGCTGCTCTACCAACTGAGCTATGCGCCCGGAACCGGGGCATCGCCGGAAGAGGCGCGGGTTTAGCAAGGCATTCCCGGCTTGTCGATAGGGCGGATTCAGGAATTTCCGCGGCGAAAACTCCCGCCCAGCTACCGGACCAGCGGCAATTGGGCGTCGCGGTAGACGTTGACCCCGATCAGCAGGCCGCACGCAAACATCACCGAAACCATGGCGGTGCCGCCGTTGCTGACCAGCGGCAGCGGCACGCCGACCACCGGCAGGAGCCCCATCACCATCGAGGTGTTGATGAACACGTACAGGAACATCATCGAGGTGACGCCGAGCGCCACCAGCCGGCCGAAATGGTGCTGGCTGCGCAGCGCGATCGAGAAGCCCCACAGCAGCACCAGCGTAAACAGCGCCAGCAGGACCAGGGCGCCGATCATGCCCCACTCCTCGACGAAGGTCGTGAAGATGAAGTCGGTCTGCTTCTCGGGCAGGAAGTTCAGCGCCGACTGGGTGCCCTTCAGGAAGCCCTTGCCGAACAGGCCGCCCGAGCCGATGGCGATCTTGGACTGGGTGATGTGGTAGCCGGCGCCCAGCGGATCGCGGTCGGGATCGAGGAAGGTCAGCACCCGCTTGCGCTGGTATTCGTGCATGAATGACCAGGCGAACGGCAGGCAGCCGACCGCCGCGACCGCCGCGCCGAGGAACATCCAGATCCGCACGCCCGCCACGAACAGCAGCGCCGCGCCGCCCAGCAGCACCATCATCGCCGTGCCGAGGTCGGGCTGCACCATCACCAGGGCGACCGGGGCCATGATGATCATCAGCGGCGGCAGGGTGTAGAGGAACCGCTCGGCCCGCTCGCGCGTCAGACCATGGTAGTAGCGCGCCAGCACCAGGATCACCGCCACCTTGACGATCTCCGACGGCTGAATCTGGAGCGGCCCCAGCACCAGCCAGCGCTGCGCGCCCATGCCGATCTTGCCGATCACGTCGACCGCGACCAGCAGCAACATCGAGAAGACATAGATCGGCCAGGCGAGCGCCAGCCAGATCTTGGGATGGATCAGCGCCACGACCAGGCACAGGCCGAAGGCTACACCATAACGCATCGCGTGTTTGCCGGCCCACGGATCGAACCGGCCGCCCGCCGCCGAGTAGAGCGCGACCACGCCGACTGCCGCGATCGCCGTCAGCACCAGCAGCAAGCCCCAGTTGATGCGCCAGATCTTCTCGCCGAAGCCGACCGGCGCCGGCGTCGACAGGCTAAGCGACGACAGGCTCATCGCGCCGCCATCTTCTTGAAGCGGTCGGTGTGGCGCGAGGGATCGCGCTTCATGGTCTCGAGCAGCACGTCGCGGCCAATCGGGCCGGCGGTCGCGCCGCCCGCCTGACCGTGCTCGACGATCACCGAGCAGGCATA
>DASXQC010000494.1:0-1656 GCA_036493235.1 Reyranella sp. | reverse complement strand
GCGCTGCCAGATGCCGCAGGTGCCGTTGAACGGCAGCGGATGGCCGGCCCAGAAGCGCGTCGCCTGCTCGATGCCGAGATGGGCGTCGAGCGTCACCATCTGCATCTCGGTCAGCGCGTTCTCGTGCGGATTGAGGAAGTCAAAGCGCGCCTGGACGAACGCGGCGTTCGGCTCGGCCTGGAACACCGCCATGCAGCGGCGCAGGAAGTCGGTCGGCGGCACGTAGTCGACGTCGAAGATCGCGAAGTAGTCGTATGGCGTCTGCTGCATCGCCTCATGCAGGGCGCCGCCCTTGTAGCCAGAGCGGTCGGTGCGCTGCAGCGCCACGATGTCGAAGCCCTTGGCCCGCAACTCCTCGGTTACCGCGCGCGCGATCTCCGCCGTCTCGTCGGTGCTATCGTCGAGGATCTGGATGTGCAGCCTGTCGCGCGGCCAGTCGAGCCGGGCCGCGGCCTCGACGCCGCGGCGCACCACCGGGCCCTCGTTGAACGACGGGATCTGCACCACGACGTGCGGCAGCCGGTCGTCCGGCGGCAAGGGCGTGGCGAGCAAGGCGCGCTCGCGCGCGAGGCCCGCCGGCTTCAAGCGATGATGCAGCAGCACCATGTACAACAGGCTGCCGATGAAGGCGGCCAGCAGCAGGCAGCAGGCGCCGAACAGGACGGCGAAGATCGTGGCGAGAGCGGTCACGTCAGGTGCCGGTATCTATGTGCCAGTTTTGGGCGTGCGGTTGAACTCGGTCTTCCTGCCGAATGCCGCGCCGATGATGGCGCCGGCATTGGCCAGCGCAAGATACACGATCAGGGCCGGCACGCTCGCCGCCGTGGCGAGGTACTGCACGAGATTGCCGCGCCGCATCTTCCGGTAAGCGCCCCAGGTCATGCCGAACAGCACGCCCAGCATGCCGAGCAGCCACAGCCACAGCAGGAAGCGGAACATGCCGAGCAGATAACCGTGACCGACGATCGACACGATCAGCGCGACCGCGCCGGCCACCAGTGCAGGGAAGACGAGTTGCTGGCCGAGCGCCACCGTGGTGACGAGCTTGGCCTCGTCGGTCCAGTTGGCGCCCCAGATCTGCGGCAGGAGCTTGCGCGCCACCTGAACGAAGCCCTTGGACCAGCGGCTCTGCTGGGCGCCGAAATCCTCCAGCCGCTGCGGCAGCTCGCCGACCACATGCGGCTCCATGGTGAACACACCGGTCCAGCCCTTGAGGTGCGTACGCAGCACCAGGTCGAGGTCCTCCGACAGCGTGTCGTGCGACCAGCCGCCCGCCTCTTCCACCGCGGCCCGGCGCCAGATCCCGCCGGTGCCGTTGAACTGGAACGGCAGGCCGCGGCGCGCCCGCACGTCCTGCTCGACGGCGAAATGCGCGTCCTGCATCAGCCGCTGCGCGCGGGTCAGCCAGTTGCGCCCGCCATTGCCCCATTCGATGCGCGTCTGCACGAAGGCCGCGCGCGGATTGGCGAGCATCGCGGCCATCGCCCGACGCAGCCAGTCCGAGGGCGCCACGAAGTCGGCATCGAACACCGCGGCGAAGGGCGCGTCGCACAGCGCCATGCCGGCCTCGAGCGCGCCGGCCTTGAAACCGCTGCGGTCGGTGCGACGCACGTGCTCGGCGTCGATCCCCTGCTGGCGCAGGCGGGCGACGGCATG
>DASXQC010000493.1:0-9908 GCA_036493235.1 Reyranella sp. | reverse complement strand
ACGATCAGCGTCGCAGGATCGCGCCGGGCCTCGACGGCGACCTTGATCTTGAGCACCATGTCCTCGATCGGCACGACGCGTCGGCCCGGCGTGTGGCCGCACTTCTTGGGCATCTCCTGGTCCTCGATCTGGATCGCAGCGACGCCGGCCGCCTCGTAGCCGCGCACGGTACGCTGCACGTTCAAGAGGCCGCCGTAGCCGGTGTCGGCGTCGGCGATCAGTGGCGTGTCGATCACCGAGCAGATCATCTCGGCGCGGCCCACCATGTCGGAGTAGGTCGCGAGCCCCGCATCGGGCAAGCCGAGCATCGAGGCGGTGGCGCCGTAGCCGGTCATGTAGAGTGCCGGGAAGCCCATGCGGTCGGCCACGCGCGCCGAGATGCCGTCGTAGATGCCGGGCGCCAGGATGAATTCGCCCTTGGCGAGCTTCTCGCGCAGCACCCGCGCCTTGGCATTGACCGTCATGTTCTTCTCCTGATCCTGCTGCACTACCAGCTTGACGTCTCCGAGCTGGATCGTCGAGCCGGGCTCGGCCACGGTAAGCCTGCTGACTCCTATCCCCCAGATGTGGGGTTGGTCGAGCGAATCCGCACCCTCCAGGCACGCCATGCCACCCGCAGCATGCACTGCGAGATGCACTGCCGGCTACTCCAGTGGCCAGATCTCGGTGTCACGTGCCAGGCCCGCGAGGTACTTCGCGGTGAGCGGCCCGACCCGGCCGACCGGCAGGATCGACGGTCCGGCCGTTTCCAGCGCCACGTACGAGCGGCCGCCCTGCCGGACCGTCGCGTCGCCCGGCTCGGCCGGCATCTCGACGCCGAGGATCGCATGGCCAGGCATGGTCACGATCGCGAGCTTGCGGAAGCGCGTGAAGTTGCGCAGCACGGCGGCGAGCGCCACCGCCTTGCTGTCGCAATCGCCGCGGTTCTCGGCGAGCAGCGCCGCCGCCGGCAGGAAGTCGCCGCCCTGGCGCTTCGTGTCGTCGAGGACGGCGTAGGGAATCTCCTGGAAGAAGCTCAGCGCCAGCTGGACACGGCCACGGTCCTCGCTCGGCACGGCAGGCATGTCACCCAGCGCCTTGGCGACGGCGCGCAGCGGGCCTTGCTGCGCGCTGGTCGCAGCGGCGAAGTCGACAACGACACGCCGCTCGCCGATCATGCGGCGCAGGTGCTTCGTCAGATAGTCGTGCTGCGACGCCTTCAGTCGCGCCTCGACCTTTTTCGTCAGCGGATCGAGATCCTGCTGGCGCGACTCGACCGTCCACCGCACGCCATCGGAGGCGCGCTTGATGTTGATGCGCGCGCCGTAGCCGAAGCGCGCCACCTCGTCGCGCAGGTCCCGCTCGACCACCTGCCACATGTCCTGCAGGCTGTACTGGGCAAACGAGTCCTCGGCCTCGCGGATGGCCTGGCGGGTCAGGGTGAAGGCGACGCTGTGCTCCTGCCGGAGATAGTCGTGCCAGCGGTAGCTCAGCAGCTCGTCACCGCTGCGCGAGACGCGCTTGAAGTCGAGCTGCTGCGCCTGGGCGCTGGAGGCGAATGCCACCAGCGCGACGAGCAGCAGGCCCAGCCGCATCCGCGTCTGTCGGGCCCATACCGGCAGTAAACAAGGCCTGCTGATCAGACGGACACAGGCTTCAAGTCGTTCGAGCCCGCCGCTTGGCAAAATGTCGTGGTCTCGGTGGTCGTCTGCCCGTTCTTGGTCGCGGTCAGCTCGATCGGACGGCAGGTGCTGCCGTCGGTGCGGGTCGCCTTGGGTCCAACGGGCTTCGCCGCCACGACGGTGGCGGGCGCCGCCGCCTGTGCGGTGGTCGTGCTCGCTCTGGGCCTGGTCGGCTCGACCGTATAGACGGTAGGCTCGTTGGTCTCGGCGACGAACGCACGTTGCGTCGCCTCGGCAAGCCGTTGCCGCTCCTGATCATCGAGCGCACGCCCCACGAGATTGCCGGCCAGTGCGCCAATCAGCGCGCCGCCGATGGCGCCTCCGGCCGAATGGAAAGCAAGGCCACCAACCGTGCCGCCCAGTCCGGCTCCAAGGACAGTTCCCATTGTCTGATTCGATGGCGTGCCATCACTGCCGGTGACACAGCCGGTCACCACCACAAGGGCAGTTGCCATACCCGCAACATTCAAGAAGTAACGAAAAGCCATGGCAGTCATCGTGTGCATCTCCGCTTGTATTCCTGGATCTTCACTCTACCCCAAAGGGATTGTTGCCGGCCACGAGCATCGTCCTCGGCGTCGGCATAGCTTCTGGGCGCATCGCACGATGCCAGGACCAGGCCATTGCGCACCAGCGCCAGCGCGAGGTCCACACGCTCGTTGTCGGGTACCTGGTCGAGCGGCGCCTTGGCGCCGGTCGGCGTGATCAAGCAGCGATAGAGCGGCGTGCCGTCCGTCAAGCGGTCGGTCTGCCGGCAATGCAGATGGCGAGGCTCACCGGCAAGGGCATTGACCGCCAGCTGGCGCAATGCCGGATCGTTCACGATGTCCACGCCCTGAAGCTGGATCTCGTCGCGGCGCCCGGCAAGCCCGATGAGCAAGAGGGTCCGGCCGAAATGCTCGAAGTCGCCCTGGACAAATTCGATTGCCTTGCGGCGAGCCTCAAGTTCCTCCGCCTGCTTGCGCCTCGCCTCTTCGTCCTGGCGCTTCTGTTCAGCCAATTCAGCCTCGAACTTGCGACGCGCCTCCTCCTCGATCTGGCGCTGACGCGCGGCAGCAAGCTCCTCCTGGCGCTTGAGATCGGCCGCCGCCTGCTCCTCCTTGCGGCGCTTCTCGTCGGCTGCGCGCATGGCCGCCGTCTCCTCCTCGGCCTTTTGGCGCTTGACCGACTCTTGCTCGGCCAGCGCGCGCGCCTTCACCATCTCCGGATCCGGGCCGCGGGCCGAATAGGCGTAGTAGCCGCCTCCGCAGAGCAGTGCGACCAGCAACCCGGCGGCAACCCACAGGCCGGTCCTGCTCCTGCCTTTGGGTGCGGCGGCCGCAGCAGACGGCGAGATGACAGGACGATGCGGGGCCGACGGCGTGGCTTTGGGCATCACCACGGTGGCATCGGCGGCCGGCGCCTGCATGGTGCCGAGCAGTGACCGCCAGCCGGCGATAGCCTGCGGCCGGTCACTCGCGACGAGGGCCAGACCTGCATCGATGCCGGCACACAGGCCCGGTGCGAAGCCGGCTGGCGCCAGCTTTGCCAGCGGCACGTAGGCGTCTGACAGGAGGCGGTCGAAAGCACCGGGCGGCGGCCGGCCTGTGATGGCGTGATAGAGGGTGGCCGAAAGGCCGTAGATATCGGTCCACGGGCCCTGCTTGGCCGAAGTCATCTGCTCGGCCGCCGCGTAGCCCGGTGTGAAGATCGCGGTCATCGTGGTTGTGCGGCCGGCCATGGCGGCGCGTGAGGCGCCGAAATCGATCAGAGTCGGGCGGCCCTGGACATCGAGCAGGATGTTGCCCGGCTTGATGTCGCGATGCAGGAACCCCGCGGCATGCACCTGTTCGAGCCCGTCAAGAAGCGGCCACAGAATCTTGTCGACATCGGCCGGCCCCAACGTCCGGTCGCGCTTGAGACGACCCTCCAGCGTCTCGCCGCTCAAGAGCTCCATGACGATGTAAGCCGTGCCATGGGCCTCGAGGAAATCGAAGACACGCACGATCGCCGGCGCTCGGTGCAGGGTCGCGAGCGTCTGGCCCTCTGACACGAAGCGATCGCGGCCCCAGGTAAAGTCGTCCGACATCCGCGTGCTGCGCGGCCGCACCGTCGTGTCGCCCTGGCGCACGGCCAGGGCCGACGGCAGGTACTCCTTGATGGCCACCTCGCGACCGAGCTGGCCATCGCGCGCGCGGTACGTGATGCCGAAGCCGCCCTGCCCCAGGATGGAAACCACCTCGTAGCGACCGATCGTCTGCCCGGGTTTCAGGGCAACGAAATCCTCCTCCATCTCTTGCTCGGGAGACGGGCCGCTGACCGTGCTCATGCGGATAACCGGGGCGTCACGACTGCACCGCTAAAGCTGACCGATGGCGAGCTGAACATCGCCGACCTTCACTTTTGCACCGATTTGCAGCGGCGCAGGTGACCCAGCGGGCAAGGCCGTACCGTTGACCGCCGTGCCGTTCAACGAGCCGAGGTCCTCGATCTTCAATGCGTTTCCGCCAGCGAAGCTCAGCCGCGCATGGCGGCGCGATACGGTGGCGTGCGGTACCACCAGTTCGCATTGATCGGCCGCGCGGCCGATGGTCATGCCCTGCTGCGCCGTCATCAGCTTGTCGAGTGGAACATCGAAGCCGAACTTCTGGCCAGTCGAATCGACACCCTCGAAGCGCAGGATGACCTGAGGCAGAGCCCTGGTTGTCGTCCTGGTCGAGGCATCCTGCACGCCTCGCACGTGAAAAACGTGAACCGGCCGGCTGACATTCTTGACCTGGTGCTCGCCGCCATCGACGAAGGCGTAGTCGATCCTGAGCTCGGTGACGTCGCGTACGGCGCGCGACACCGCGATTCCGCCCGGCTCTGCGATCGCCTGGATGCGCGCGGCGAGATTGACGCCGTCGCCGAAGATGTTCTGGTCCTCTTCGTCGACGATCACTTCGCCAAGGTGAACGCCGACTCGAAACAGCATGCGCTGCTCTTCGCTCAGCGCTTGATTGAACTGCGCCATGCGCTCCTGGATGTCGATGGCCACCGAGACCGCCGACACGGCCGAGCCGAACTCAGCCAGCATGGCATCGCCCGCCGTGCCCACCAAACGCCCGCTGCCGGTCTCGATCGCTGGCTTCCAGACCTCCGTCTGGGCCCGCTTGAGATGGCGGAATGTACGGGTTTCCGCCCCCTCCATCATTCGGGTGAAGCCGGCAAGGTCGGCATGGACGATCGCCGCAAGGCGGCGCTGCATGGTGGCCATGATGATCCTAGTCTAGCGCCCAAATCCCCTTTCCGCGCCCCCCGCCGAACGGATAGCGCTGCCTCGCACCGGTCAATGTGATTTGTCTCACCTTCGAAGGGAAATCCCCTGGTTAGCGCCCCTTGAAGGCCGGCGTCCGCTTCTCGCGCAGGGCCGCCAGGCCCTCGCGCAGGTCCTCGGAGGTCTGGCACTCGCGGATGCCGTCGCGAATCTTCGGGATATCCGGCTCGGCCTGGGCGAACTGCTCGATGGCGCGCTTCATGTTGGACATCGACAGCGGCGCCAGGCTCGCGAGCTTGGCGGCCGTCTCGTCGACCTTCTGCTTGAACTCGGCGCGATCGACCAGCCAGTCGAGGTAGCCGACGCGCAGCAGGGCCTCGTCGCTGAAATCCTCCGACAGCAGGAAGGCGCGCTTGGCGAAGCTCGGGCTCACCTTCTGGGTGTAGCGGCGCAGACCGCTCGGATAGTAGTGCAGGCCGAAGCGCGCGGCCGGCATGAAGAAGCGCATGCCCTTCACGCCGAGGCGGAAGTCGCAGGCCAGCGCCATGTCGGTTGCGCCGCCATAGACGCCGCCGTTCAGCGCACACAGGGTCGGCATGCGCATCGCCTCCAGCCGGTCCATCACCGTCTCGAAGCTGTCCTTGTGCACTTCGGACGAAGGCCTGGCGTCCTTGCCCGACGGGATCGAGCCCAGGTCGTAGCCTGCGCAGAAGGTCTTCTCACCGGCGCCGGTCAGCACCAGCACGCGCACATTCGGATCGGCATCGACCTTCTCGATCGCCGCACGCAGGTTGCCGAGGCCTTCGGTGTTGAGCCGATTGTGTTTGGCGGGATCGTTGAGGGTGATGGTGGCGCGAGGGCAGTCGAGGGCGAGGATAACGTCGGTCATGGTGGCAGGACATTACTCCACCGGATGGCCGAACGCGACGGGGCGCGCCATAGTGCAGAACTGGAGGATTTCATGACCTACACCGCCCCGCTCGCCGACATGCGTTTCGCGCTGCGCGAAGTCGCTGGGCTCGACAAGGTGGCGGCGCTGCCGGGTTACGAGCATGCGACCGAGGACACGGTGGATGCCGTCCTGGAAGAAGCGGCTAAGCTCGCCGGCAACGGGCTGGCGCCGCTCAACCGCGACGGCGACAAGGTCGGCGCCAAGCTCGAGAACGGCGTGGTCCGCACCGCGCCGGGCTTCACCGGCATCTACAGGGAGTTCGTCGACGGCGGCTGGAACTCGCTGCCGTTCGATCCGGAGTTCGGCGGCCAGGGCATGCCGTGGCTGCTCGCGGCCACCGTGCAGGAGATGTGGCAGGCGGCCAACATGGGCTTCGGCCTCGTGCTGCTGCTGAACCAGGGCGCGATCGACGCCATCCACCATCACGGCTCGGCCGAGCAGAAGGCGGCCTACCTGCCCAAGATGATCTCGGGCGAATGGACCGGGACGATGAACCTCACCGAGCCGCAGGCGGGCTCGGACCTCGCCCAGCTCAAGAGCCGCGCGGTGAAGGACGGCGACCACTACCTGATTACCGGGCAGAAGATCTTCATCACCTACGGCGAGCACGACCTCACCGAGAACATCGTGCACCTCGTGCTGGCGCGGACGCCCGACGCGCCGGCGGGCGTGCGCGGCATCTCGCTGTTCATCGTGCCGAAGTTCCTGCCGACCGAGGACGGCAAGCCGGGCAAGCGTAACGACCTCCGCTGCGTGTCGCTCGAACACAAGCTCGGCATCCATGCCAGCCCGACCTGCGTCATGAGCTTCGGCGATGACGGCGGCGCGATTGGTTACCTGGTCGGCGAGGAAGGCCGTGGCCTCTCCTACATGTTCACCATGATGAACAACGCGCGCCTGTCGGTCGGCATCCAGGGGCTGGCGATCGCCGAGCGCGCCTACCAGCAGGCCGCCGCCTTCGCCAAGACCCGCATGCAGTCCAAGGACGACGGCAGCACCCAGCCCCAGCCGGTGTCGATCGTCCATCACGCCGACGTCCGCCGCATGCTGATGAGCATGCGCGCCCAGATCGAGGCGATGCGGGCGCTGGGCTACTACACCGCCGCCGGTATCGACGGCGCGCTGCGCCATCCCGATAAGCACGCCGCGCGCAAGACGCAGGACCGGGTCGACCTGCTGATCCCGATCGTGAAGGCGTGGTTCACCGACTTGGGCAACGAGATCGCCTCGACCGGCGTACAGATCCACGGCGGCATGGGCTTCATTGAGGAGACCGGCGCCGCCCAGTATCTGCGCGATGCGCGCATCTTGCCGATCTACGAAGGCACCAACGGCATCCAGGCGCGCGACCTTGTCGGCCGCAAGATCGCCAAGGACGGCGGCGAGACCATGCTGCGGCTGATCGCCGAGATGCGGGCCACGGCGGAGGAAATGAAGTCAGCACCGGGCGACGACTTGGCCGCCATCCGCGCCGGCCTGGTGGCTGCTGCGGACGCGCTGGAGGATGCCACCAAATGGGTCGCCCAATCGGTCAAGGGCGAGCTGGTGAACGCGCTGGCGGGCTCTGTGCCCTTCCTGCGGCTGGCCGGCACGGCCCTAGGCGGCTGGCTGCTGGCCCGCAGCGCCCACGTGGCCCAAGCCAAGCTGGCGGGCCGCGACGGTGACCCGAAATTCCTCGAGGCCAAGCTGATCACCGCCCGCTTCTACGCCGAGGTGATCCTGCCGCCGGCGCTCGCCCAGCTTGGCCCCCTCAAGGCCGCCGGCCGCACGGTGTTCGCCCTCACGGAAGACCAGCTTTAGCGAGACGTCACGTCCCGCGTCCCACCGCCGTGGGACGGTTCCGATGCCTATGGCATAAGGGTTTTAGCCGATTCGTCCCAGAATTGCGTCATCACTTTTTCCTATTTTTACCCGGGTAATATTGACAGACTAATTTTACCCGGGTAAAATTTATGTCATGTCGAACCGCACCCGCTGCACCGCCTTTGTCGGCACTGAAATCGCGGCTTCAGGCTCGCTAGAGGAAGTGGCGCTCGCCGTGAAGGCGCGCCTCCGCCAGGACCCGGCCATCGCCCCGCTCGTCTTCGACGACGCGACCGGGCGACCGATCGATCTCGACCTGCGCGGCACCGATGAGGCCGTCGTTCAGCGCCTCGACGACCACCCGGTGCACGGCACGAAGCCGCCGGTGCGCGCGTCCGGGCGGCCAAAGCTGGGGGTCGTGTCGCGCGAGGTCACCCTGCTGCCGCGCCACTGGGACTGGCTCAACGGCCAGCCCGGCGGCGCCTCAGTGGCCTTGCGTCGGCTGGTCGACGAGGCCCGCCACGCCAACCCCGTCGCCGACAAGATCCGCCAGGCACGCGAGGCGACCTACCGCTTCATGACCGCGATCGCCGGCAACGAGCCGGGCTACGAGGAGGCGACAAGGGCTCTCTTCGCTGGCAACAACGCGCGCTACCATGCCCTGATCGCCGGCTGGCCGGTCGGTGTGCGGTACTACGCCAGCCTGCTGTCGCTGGATGCCTTCGAGGAAGAACGTGGCGAGCCAAGGCCTGATCGAGCTGCCGACTGACCAAGCCGAGGCGTTCGCCCAACGCTTCGACCTCGCCGCGCTCGAACCGACGTTCCTCGACGATCCCTTCCCCTACTATCACGCGCTGCGCCGCTTCGCGCCGGTCAAGCGCCTGCCCGACGGCAGCGTGTTCCTGTCGCGCTATGCCGATGTCGCGGTCTGTTACCGCGATCCGACGATGCGCTCAGACAAGAAGGCCGAGTTCGGCCCGAAGTTCGGCACCGGCACGCCGCTCTACAAGCACCACACGACCAGTCTCGTCTTCAACGACCCGCCCCTGCACACGCGCGTGCGGAAGCTGCTGGCCGCCGCCTTCACGCCGCGCGCACTGGCGACGCTGCAGGCGCGCATCGAGGCGGTGGTCGACGGGCTGATCGAGCACACCGCCGACGCGCGCCGCATGGACCTGGTCGAGGACTTCGCCTTCCGGCTCCCGGTCGAGGTGATCTGCGACATGCTGGGCGTGCCGGCCGGCGACCGCGCCCCGTTCCGCCGCTATTCGCTGGCGATCCTGGGCGCGCTCGAGCCGGTTGCGGGACCGGAGCGGCAGGCAGCGGGCAACGCCGCGGTCGCGGAGTTCTCTTCCTATCTCGACACGCTGATCGCTGAGCGCGCAAAACGGCCGGCCGACGATAAGGACATCCTCGGCACGCTGATCCACGGCGTTGTCGACGGCGAACGGCTGAGCCACGACGAGCTGGTGCAGAACTGCATCTTCCTGCTGAACGCGGGCCACGAGACCACGACAAACCTGATCGGCAACACGGTCGATGCACTGCTGCGCTTCCCCGACGAGCGCGCGCGACTAAGGGCCAATCCCGGGCTGCTCAAGAGCTGCGTCGAGGAAGGCCTGCGCTTCGAGAGCTCCAACCAGCTCGGCAACCGCCGGCTCTCGGCCGAGACGGAGATCGGCGGCGAGACGCTCGCGGCCGGCACCTACATCCATATCGGCATTGGTGCCGCCAACCGCGACCCGGCGCAGTTCGCCGAGCCCGATCGCTTCGACGCCGGCCGCGAGCCCAATCGGCACTTCGCCTTCGGCTCGGGCGTGGGTGCGGTGCTGGCGCGGCTGGAGGGCACGATCGCGATCGGCCGGCTGGTGAGCGCGCTCGACGGTCTCGCTCGCGACGGCGCCTTCGAGCGCGGCGGCCGCGCCCGCTTCCGCGGCTTCAACCGCTATCCGATTGCGTGGGAGAGATCGACGTGACTGACGTAGCCGCCTTGCTCGAGCGCGCAATCGCCGCCGCTGCGGCGAGCCCGAACAAGATCCGCAAGGTCGGCGCCGTCCTGGTCGCGGCCGGCACCGAGATCACCGGCTGCAACGCCTTCCCGCCCGGCATCAAGGCGCTGCCCGAGCGCGCCATCGGCGACAACCGCTTCGTCTGGCTTGAGCACGCCGAGCGCACGGCGATCTTCGAGGCCGCACGGCGCGGGATCGCGACAGACGGTGGCCTGCTGGTGTCGACCTATTTTCCCTGCGCCGATTGC
>DASXQC010000492.1:0-11028 GCA_036493235.1 Reyranella sp. | reverse complement strand
CTCGGGCCGGGTCGAGGTGGTCGGCCACGATCTCGGGCCGCTCGACGACGATGCCCGCGCGCGCCTGCGCCGCGACCATATCGGCATCGTCTTCCAGGGCTTCCATCTCATCCCGACCATGACCGCGCTGGAGAACGTGGCTCTGCCGCTCGAGTTCGCCGGCCGCAACGATGCCTTCGAGGCGGCGCAGGGCGCGCTCGAGCGGGTCGGCCTCGGTCCTCGCCTCAGCCATTATCCGGCGCAGCTGTCGGGCGGCGAGCAGCAGCGCGTCGCCGTGGCGCGCGCCTTCGTCAGCCGGCCGAAGTTGCTGCTGGCCGACGAGCCGACCGGCAATCTCGACGGCGCGACCGGCAAGCAGGTCATGGACCTCCTGTTCGAACTGGCCCGCACCGAGCGCGCGACCCTGATCCTGATCACGCATGACATGGTGCTGGCCGAGCGCTGCGATCGCATCCTGCGCATCGCCGACGGCCTGGTGGTGGGCGACCAGCGCCTGCCGCAGGCGCTCGCCGCACAATGACCGCGCAGTCGCTGCGCCTGGCCGTCACTCTGGCCCGGCGCGAGATGCGTAGCGGGTTGGTGGGCTTTCGTTTGTTTCTCGCGTGCCTTGCGCTGGGCGTCGGGGCGATCGCCGCGATCCTGTCCTTCAGCCGCGCGGTGCAGGAAGGGCTGAACGCTGACGCGCGCGAGTTGCTGGGCGGCGACGTCTCGGTCTCGCTGCTGTCGCGCGAGGCGACGCCCGACCAGCTCGCCTGGCTGGCAACTCAGGGCACGCTGACGAAGTGGCTCGACAGCCGCTCGATGGCGCGGCCGGTGAAGGAAGACGGCAAGCCGGCACTGGTCCAGCTCAAGGCGGTCGAGCCGAACTATCCGCTTTACGGCGCCGTCGAATTGCAGGGCGGCGGCTCGCTCGCCGATGCGCTGGCCAAGCGCGACGGCGTGTGGGGCGCGGTGGTCGAGGACGCGGCGTTGCAGCGCATGAACGCCGCTGTTGGCGACAAGCTGAAGGTCGGCGATGTCACCGTCGAGATCCGAGCGGTGATCGCGCGCGAGCCCGACCGCGGCGTGAACGCCTTCGCGAGCCTCGGCCCGCGCCTGATGATCCCGATGGGCGCGATCGCCGAATCGGGCCTGGTGCAGCAGGGCAGTCTGGTCAGCTGGGAGTATCACGTGCGCCTGCCGCCGGGCGTGACGGACTCCCAGGAGATCGATCGCATCAAGGCGAAGTTCCCCGATGCCGGCTGGCGGATCCGGGGGCTGGGCGACGCCGGCGGCGGCCTGCAGTTCTGGCTCAATCGTCTGACCCAGTTCCTCAGCCTCGTCGGATTGTCCGCGCTGCTGGTGGGCGGCGTCGGCGTCGGCAACGCGATCTCGAGTTTCCTGTCGGCCCGCCTTCGCACCATCGCGACGTTCAAGTGCCTCGGCGCGCCCGAATGGCTGGTGTTCGCGACCTACTTCCTGCAGCTCGCGGCGCTGGCGCTGCTCGGCGTCGTCGCCGGCGCGGTGATCGGCGCGGTCCTGCCGTTCCTGGCGAAGTCGCTGATCGCCGACCTGCTGCCGCTCAGGGTGCGCATCGACATCTATATCCGGCCGCTGCTCACCGCCGGCGCGTTCGGCCTGCTGGTCTCGCTCTTGTTCGCGCTGCTGCCGTTGATCCGTGCCCGCGCGGTGTCCGCCGCGACGCTAATGCGCGGCGCGGTGGTCGGCCAACGGCGCATCGCGCTGCGGGAGCTGGCGGTGATCGTCGCGGCGGCGGTCGTGCTGGCGGGCTTCACGGTGTACGTGGCACCCGAGCGGCGCACGGCGGGCTGGTTCGTGCTGGGCGCGATCGGCGCCTTCATCGCCTTCCCGCTGCTTGCGCGCGGGCTGATGTGGGTAGCCGCGCGCGTCGGCAAGCCCAAGTTCGCCGCGTTGCGGTTGGCGCTGGCCAATCTCCATCGGCCGGGCTCGCCGACGCCGATTGTGATGCTGTCGCTGGGGTTGGGGCTTACCGTTCTGGTGGCGACGGCGCTGATCGAGGGCAATCTGCGGGCGCAGATCACCGAGCGCATCCCGAAGAATGCGCCGGCCTTCTTCTTCGTCGATATCCAGAGCTCGCAGATCGCCGACTTCGAGAAGACCATCGCCGCAGTACCGGGGGCGAGCCAGCTCGACGCCGTACCGTCGCTGCGCGGCCGCATCGCCAAGATCGCCGGCCAGCCGGTGGTGCAGTCGAAGGTGCCGGGCGATGCGCGCTGGGCGGTCGACAGCGATCGCGGCGTTACCTATTCGGCAACGCCGCCGGAAGGCGCACGCATGGTTGCCGGCGAATGGTGGCCGCCCGACTATCACGGCCCGCAGCTCGTCTCCTTCGACGCCGAGCTCGCCAAGGCCTTTGGCGTCGGCGTCGGCGACACCATCACGGTCAACATCCTCGGCCGCGACATCGAGGCGAAGATCGCCTCGCTGCGGCAGATCGAATGGCAGACGCTGTCGATCAACTTCGTGTTCGTCTTCTCGCCCGGCCTGCTCGACAAGGCGCCGCACACCTATCTCGCGACGGTGAAGGCGACGCCCGAGGCCGAGGAGAAGATCTTCAAGGCCGTCACCGACCGCTTCCCCAACGTCACCGTGGTGCGCATCCGAGACGCTATCGACACGGCATCGGAGGTGCTGGGCAATATCGGCCTCGCGGTGCGGGGGATCGGGCTGCTCAGCATCCTGGCCGGTGTCCTGGTGCTGGCGGGCGCCATGCTGGCGACCCAGCGCCGGCGCATCCACGAAGCCGTCGTGATGAAGGTGCTGGGCGCCACGCGGGCGCGCATCGCCGGCACCTTCGCCTGGGAGTTCGCGACCCTGGGTCTGGCAACGGCGCTGGCGGCACTGGCCGTCGGCACGATCGCGGCCTATCTGGTGGTGCGCAACCTGATGGGACTCAGCTGGACCTTCCTGCCGACCGTCGCCGTGGCGGTCGCGGTGGGGGCGATGGCGCTGACATTGGCGTTCGGCCTGGCCGGCACCCTGGCGGCGCTGCGGCAGCGACCGCTGGCTTTGCTTCGGAACGAATGAGGGCTTCGTAACGAATGAGGCCGAATTTCGGCGTGGGGAAGGGGTGATACCCCTACCGAACGTCCTTGATTCAGACGCGGTGCGTGGCCACATTATGTGGCGAATGGGGCGCGCTCAACGAGGCCCCTCGGAGGCGAGGGACATGGCAAACCAGAACTTCAACACTTTCGGACGCGGCGCCGTCGCCGACCAGGCATCGTTCGATGTCGGTCTGCGCCAGCACATGATCCGCGTCTACAACTACATGGCGTCGGGCCTGGCCCTGTCGGGCATCGTGGCCTTCCTGATCTACAACTTCGAACCGGTGCGTAACGTCTTCTTCGCGATGGGCGTGACGCCTGGCGGCAACATCGTCCCGGTCGGCATGAACGCGCTGGGTTGGGTGGCGATCTTCGCGCCGCTCGGCCTGCTGCTGCTGATGGGCTTCCGCGCGGCGTCGATGAGCGTCGGCGCCATCCAGGGCATCTACTGGGCGGTCACCGCGCTGATGGGCGTCAGCCTGTCGCTGGTGCTGTTCCGCTACACCGGCGCGTCGGTCGCCCGCACGTTCTTCGTGACGGCGGCGGCGTTCGGCGGCCTCAGCCTGTACGGCTACACCACCAAGCGAGACCTGTCGGCCTTCGGCAAGTTCCTGTTCATGGGCCTGATCGGCATCATCCTGGCCGGCCTGGTGAACATGATCTGGCCGTCGGGCGCGATGACTTTCATCATCTCGGTCGCCGGCGTGCTGATCTTCTCGGGCCTGATCGCCTACGACACCCAGAGGATCAAGGAGCAGTACTCCGAGGCCTATGGCTCGGAGATGGCCGACAAGGTCGCGATCTTCGGCGCGCTCAGCCTCTACCTCGACTTCGTGAACCTGTTCCAGTTCCTGATGAGCTTCATGGGACAGAGCCGCGACTAGGCGAGAGACCACTTCAACGGCGAACGCCCGGGTCGAAAGGCCCGGGCGTTCTGCTGTGTGCTCCTTTTCATGAATCGCGGGGCGATGAAGCGCTGGCTGGCCTTCCTGCAGAGCGACGCGGGCAGCGCGGTGCCCTTGTTGGGCGCCGCCGTGCTGGCGCTGGTGCTGGCCAATTCGCCAGCCAGCGGATCGGTCGCGGCCTTCCTGCACCTCGAGGTCGCTCACGATTCGCTGGTGCACTGGATCGACGACGGCCTGATGGTCGTGTTCTTCCTGCTGGTCGGCATGGAGATCAAGCGCGAGGTCGTGTTGGGCGAGCTGTCGCGGCCCTCGCAGGTCGCGCTGCCGATCGCGGGCGCGCTGGGCGGCATCCTGCTGCCGGCGGCGATCTACTCGGCGCTGAACTGGCACGACCGCGCCGCGCTCACCGGCTGGGCGATCCCGTCGGCGACCGACATCGCCTTCGCCGCCGCCATCGTCGGTGCGCTGGGCGCCAGGCGCGTGCCGCCGTCGCTGCGGTTGTTCCTGCTGACCCTGGCGATCGTTGACGATCTCGCCGCGATCGCGATCATTGCGGTGTTTTACACCGCGCACCTGTCGACGCTGGCGCTGCTGCTGGCCGGGCTGTGCATCCTCGTCCTGGTCGCGCTCAATGCGCTCGGCGTCCGGCGTATGCTGCCCTATCTGCTGGTCGGCATCCTGCTCTGGCTGTGCGTGCTCGATTCGGGTGTGCATGCGACCTTGGCCGGCGTCGTGCTGGCCTTCTGCCTGCCACTGGGCGATGGCTACGAGCAGCTCGAACATGTGCTGAGGCCGTGGGTCCTCTATCTCGTGCTGCCATTGTTCGCCTTCGCCAATTCCGGCCTCGATCTCGGTGCGGTGAGCGCGACGATGGTCCGTGATCCGATTGTGATCGGCATCGTCGCCGGCCTGTTCCTCGGCAAGCAGCTCGGTATCTTCGCGGGTGCAGCGTCGCTGATCGCCGTGGGCGCAGCGAAGCTGCCGGCCGGCGCGACCTGGCGGCAACTCTACGGCGTCGCGGTGTGCGGCGGCATCGGCTTCACCATGAGCCTGTTCATCGGCACCCTGGCGTTCGAGAATGGCGGCAAGCTCGCGCTGGTGCAGTTGGGCGTGCTGGCGGGCTCGCTGCTGTCGGCGTCGTTGGGATATGCACTTTTGGTAGGGCGCCGATCCGCCCGTCGGTGACCAGATCGGATTGCGCGGCCTTCGGCCCGGCCTATACTTTCCAGATGCGGCGCACTTCGTACGAACAGATGAATTGTTCGATCGCTTCGGCGCTCGATACCGTGGGCGAACCCTGGACGCTACTGATCGTGCGTGACGCCTTCTATGGCGTCCGCCGGTTCGACGACTTCCAGGAGAATCTCGGCATCGCCCGCAACGTGCTGACGGCGCGGTTGAAAAAGCTCGTCGAGGCCGGCGTGTTCCGCAAGACCGCCTATCGCCAGCGCCCGCTGCGCCACGAGTATCGGCTGACCGACAAGGGTGCGGCGCTGTTCACCGTGATCGTCGGACTGAAGCAGTGGGGCGACCGCTTCGGCCCGGCCTCGAAGAACGGCAAGCCGATGGACCTGGTCGACCGTAGCGACGGCAAGCCGCTCGAGCCGGTGCTGATCGATTCGCTGAGCGGGCGGCGCATCGAGCTCACCAACGTGCGCGCGGTGGCGGGCCCCGGCGCGATACAGGCGACGCGCGACTTCTTCGACCGGCTGACCCTGAACAAGCCGGCGGCGCGCTGACCGCGCTCGCGCTCAGTCCAGTTTCTTGTCGTCGTGGTCGCGGCGCTCGCGTTGCGCGGTGTCCTTGTCGGTGGCCTTCTGCGCCTTGGTGCGGCCGAACCGCTGGCGGTTGGCCTCGGCTTCGCGCTCCCGCTCGCGGCGCGCCTTGTCCTTGCGGACCTGCCTGAGGTTGACGATATCAGCCACGCATTTCTTATGCCGTGCAGAGCCGTGATGCGCTAGTGTCTGGTCGAGGCGATCGAGGGAGAAACCTATGACTTCTTCCAGGCGCAACAGGCTCCTGATTGCTGCGGCTGGCGTCGTAGGCGTGCTGATCGTGGCGTTGCTGGTCGCGCCGTCCTTCATCGATCTCAACAAGTACAAGCCGCAGATCCTGGCCGAGGTGAAGAAGGCGACCGGCCGCGACCTGGTGATCGACGGCCCCGCCTCGCTCAGCCTGTTGCCGCTGCCGAGCGCCACCGTGAGCGGTGTGAAGTTCTTCAACGTGGCGGGTGCGAAGAACCCGAACATGGTCGAGGTGAAGTCGATCACGGTGCGGCCGTCGCTGCTCGCACTGCTGGTCGGCCAGCTCGCGGTCGACGAGGTGACGCTGGTCGAGCCCAAGATCGTCCTGGAGATCAACGCCGAGGGCAAGCCGAACTGGGAGTTCGCGCCGTCGGTCACCGAGGCCAAGCCGGCCGTGCCCAAGCCCAGCTCGCCCGCTCCGCTGTCGCTCGGTCGCCTGACCATCGAGAACGGCACGCTGATTTTCAGTGACTCCAAAGCGGGGCTCTCGATCACTGCGGAGCAGGCCAACTTCACCGCGTCGGTCGGCTCGATCGACGGACCGTACGCACTGGCTGGCAGCGCAACCGTCAACGGCGGGCCATTCAAGATCGATCTCTCGGTCGGCGCCAAAGGCAGCGACGGCATGGCAACGTCGCTGGCGCTCGAAGCGGGCGGCGGCAAGCTCGGCTTCAAGGGGAAGCTCTCCGAGCTCGGCCCCAACGCCAAGCTCGCCGGCCAAGCCACCGCGTCGGCCGAGTCGCTGACGACGTTCGCTGCGACCCTGATCGGTCTTGCCGGGAAGCCGGTGCCGGCGCTGCCGCCGTTGTTGGCCAGCAAGTTCAGCTTCGACGGCGCCATCGAGGCGTCGCAGACCCAGTTCGCGGCACGCGACTTCAAGCTGGCGCTGGCGGGCGATAGCGGCTCGGGCTCGATCGCCGTGAACCTCAAGCCCACGCTCGCCGTCGACGCCAAGCTGTCGCTGCCCAAGATCGATCTCGACCGCGTGCTGGCAGGCCTCGCCGTGCCGCCGCCGCCGCCCGCCGCGCCGGGCAAGTCCGCACCGCCGGCGGCGCCGACCAGCAGCGGTGGCGCGAGCTTCCTCGAGACGCTGACGGCGAAGATTTCGCTGGAGGCGGCAGACGTCGTCTACAACAAGCAATCGGTCCGAAACGTTGTCATCGAGCTCGATGCCAAGGGCGGCGCGATCGCGGTGCCCAAGCTCACCGCCACGCTGCCGGGCGACATGGTCCTGCAGGCGCAATCGACGGCGTCGGGGGCGGCGGTCAACGGCGACTTCAGCCTGGTCGGGCCCAAGCTGCGCGACACGCTGGCCTGGCTCGCGATCGATACGTCGTCGCTGCCGCCCAACAAGCTCACCAAACTCAGCCTCAAGGGCCAGCTCGGCTCGAGTGGCGGCGCGGTGCAGGTGAAGAACGCTGCGTTCGAGCTCGACGACGTCAAGGGAACCGCCGGCGTCACCGTCACCTTCTCGGTGCCGCTGTCGATCGTCACACAGATCGACATCGACACCGTCGATCTCGACGCCTACCTGGCCAAGCCCGCGGGCGGCGAGAAGAAGCCTGCGGCCCCGGCCCTGGCCGCGACGTCGGGCAACAAGGCGCCCGACTCGGTCTTTCCGTCGATCGGGCTGAAGCTCAAGATCGCCAAGGCGATCTACAACAAGCAGGCGATCGGCGGCATACAGGCCAACCTGGCCCTGAAGGGCCGCACGATCTCGTTCGACGACATCTCGGTCTCGAACCTGGGTGGCGCGCGCTTTGCGGTGCGCGGCAACGTCGCCGACTTCGATCGGCCGTCGCGGCGCTTCGACGTCGCCCTCAACTTCGAGGCGCCTGACCTCGCGCCCGTGCTCAAGGTGGCAGGCGCCACCGCGCCAGACACCCTCGGCAAGGTCACTGCCAAGGGCGGCGTCTCGGGCACGGTCGAGGCGATGACCTTCCGCGAGCTCGAGATCGTGGCCGATGGCCAGACCGCGCGTATCGACGGCACGCTCACCATGCCGGGCGCGGCCAAAGGGCCGCCCTCGACCATCGGCTACAAGGGCAAGGTCACGGCGAACGGCCAGACCATCGAGGGCACGATCGAGGCCAAGGTCGCCGACCGGCCGTCGATCACCGCCGACCTGCGCACCAGCCTGCTCGACCTCGACAAGTTCGGTGGCACGCCGGCGCCTGCGGCGCAGCGCGGCAAGCCGCCGGCCGGCGCTGCCCCCGCGCAACCCGCGACGCAGACCATCGACACATCGCCGCTGCGTGCCTTCGATGCCTCGTTCAAGCTGGTTGCCGGCACGCTGGTCAGCTCACCGCTGCGGCTGAGCAACGCCGACATAGCCTTCACCCTGAAGGACGGCCTGCTGACCGTGGAGCACGTGAAGGGCGGGCTCTATGGCGGCGCGGTCGATCTCTCCGGCACGATCGACGGCCGCAAGCCCGCGCTGGCGATCGACTTCAAGGGCGACGCCAAGGGCATCAATCTCGGCGAGGCGCTGCGCAGCACCTCCGGCACCAACGTGTTCGGCGGCAAGGTCCGGGTCACGATCGACGGTCAGCTCAACGCCACCGGTATCACCGTGAAAGGTGCCGGCGCCACGCGCGAGCAGTTGCGCGGCTCGATGGTGGGCGGCCTGCAACTCGGCGGCTACGTCTTCGCCGGCGCCGACAAGGCCCTGATAGCGCTCGGCACGGGCGCGGCGAACGCGGTCGGCGGCGTGGTCGACAACACGCTCGGCAACGTCTTGGGCGTGGTCGGCGCGCGCAGCCCGACCAACCTGCTGACGGCGGCCTCGGTGCTGCTGAACCGGTTCGTCAACCGCAACAACCCGATCTCCGGGCACCTCGACATCGCGGGCGGCCTGCTGACCGACAAGAGCCTTGTGATCTCCGGGGATCGCGCCAGCGCCAACATCGCGACGCGTACCAATCTCGTGAATTCGACCACCAGCACGACCGTGAACTTCATGCTCGCCGAGGATCCGTCGGCGCCCTACATCGTCGCCTCGATCAACGGTCCGCTGTCGAACCCGAGCTACAGTGTGAATCGCGGCAGCGGCAAGGATCCGCCGGGCATGGTCAATACGCTCACCAACACGGTGCCCAACATCATCCCCGGCGTCGGCAATATCCTGCCCAAGGTGCCGCTGCCCAACCTTCCCCTCCCCAACCTGTTCGGACGCTGAATGCTCGAAAAACTGATGGATGCGCTCAAGGCGCGGTTCGGAACCGCGCCCGCGCTCAAGGACGCTCCGAGGAACTCGGACGTGCTGGCTGACATGGCCAACCGCCGCGTGATCCGCCGCTATACCGACCAACCGGTCGATCCGGCGCTGCTCGACACCTTGTGCGCGGTGGCGCTGTCGGCGCCGTCGAAGTCGGACCTGCAGCAGGCCGACATCGTGATCGTTTCCGGCAAGGGCCAGCGCGAGAAGCTCGAAGCGCTGTTGCCCGACAATCCCTGGGTGAAGGCAGCGCCGGTGTTCCTGGTGTTCTGCGGCAACAACCGCCGCCACCGCCTGCTGTTCGATTGGCGCAAACGACCGTTCGTGAACGACTACCTCGACCCGTTCTTCAACGCCTCGGTCGATGCCGGCATCGTGCTGGCGACCTTCATCGCCGCTGCCGACCGGGTGGGGCTGGGATCCTGCCCGATCAGCGCCATCCGCAACCATGCCCAGGCGGTGTCGGACATCCTGTCGCTGCCGAACCATGTTTTCCCGGTGGCGGCGCTGGGGGCCGGCTGGCCCTCCTTCGCAGGGGTCATGAGTCCGCGGCTGGGGCTCGATGTCACGATCCACCGCGACCGCTACGACGAGAACGGGCTCGCGGAGAAGATCGCCGCTTACGATAAGCGCCGCGAGACGGTGCAGCCCTACCGCACGCAGCGCTACACGGACAAATTCGGCCAGAGCGCCGAGTACGGATGGTCGGAAGACAAGGCCCGGCAATATTCGGTGCCCGAACGGGCCGATTTCGGCGCTTTCGTGCGTCGCAAGGGCTTCAAGCTCGACTGATCTTCCGCCGGGCTTGCTTCAATACATAGACCCGCAGCGTGCTGGAGAGGTTGCCGCCGCCATCCTTCTGGGTGTCCCGCGTCTTGTCGACCTCGGTCACCAGGGCATTGAGGGACAGTTCGCGCTGCTTCGCGATCGCCGCCAACTCGTCCCAGAACTCGTCCTCGAGCGAGATGCTGGTCTGATGCCCGTGGATGGTGATCGAGCGTTTACGCATGCGTGAATTGTGACAGCGGCAAGAAGCCCGCTCAACGTGCCTTGCCGGTGTCACAGCCCATGCGTATATAACCGCGCAAACACAGCCCCTTTCTCCCCCGGAAACCGAACTCATAATGGATATCCGCAACGTCGCGATCATCGCGCACGTCGACCATGGCAAGACGACTCTCGTGGACTGCTTGCTGAAGCAGAGCGGCACTTTCCGCGACAATCAGCAGGTCGCCGAGCGCGCCATGGACTCCAACGACCTCGAGCGCGAGCGAGGCATCACCATCCTGGCCAAGGCGACCTCGGTCGTCTGGAAGGGGACGCGCGTCAACATCGTCGACACGCCCGGCCACGCCGACTTCGGCGGTGAGGTCGAGCGCATCCTGTCGATGGTCGATGGTGTGGTGCTGCTGGTCGATGCCGCTGAAGGCCCGCTGCCGCAGACCAAGTTCGTGCTCGGCAAGGCGCTGCGCCTGGGCCTGAAGCCCATCGTGCTGATCAACAAGGTCGACCGGTCCGATGCTCGTTCGCATCAGGTGCACGACGAAGTGTTCGACCTGTTCGGCGCCCTCGAGGCCAGTGACGAGCAGCTCGACTTCCCGACCCTGTTTGCCTCGGCCCGCCAGGGCTGGGCCGCCGTGTCGCTCGAGGCCGAGCACAAGGACATGGAGCCGTTGTTCGACCTCATCCTGCGCCACGTGCCGGCGCCGACGGTCGACAGCGACCCGCAGTTCCGGATGCTGGTGACGACGCTCGAGTCCGATCCGTTCCTGGGCCGCATCCTGACCGGCCGCATCCAGTCGGGCACGATCAAG
>DASXQC010000491.1:0-4872 GCA_036493235.1 Reyranella sp. | reverse complement strand
TGCTGTTCATGATCGGCGCGGGCTTCTGCCAGTCGAGCCATGCCGTGCTCTACAGCTTCGGCACGCTGACCTGGCGCAGCGCCGGCCTCAGCGACATCACCATCAGCCTGCTGTGGGGCGAGAGCGTCGCCGTCGAGATCCTGATGATGATGGGCAGCGGCTGGCTGATGAAGCGCGTCGGCGTCACCGGCCTGATCGGCCTGGGCCTCGGCGCCGGCATGATCCGCTGGACCGGCATGGCGTTCACCACCGCGCTGCCCGCACTGGTCTTCCTGCAGGCGCTGCACGCCTTCACCTTCGCAGCCTGCCATCTCGGCGCCATGGCCTTCATCCAGCGCGCGCTGCCCAGCAACGGCACGGCGCTCGGCCAGAGCATCTACTACGCGCTCGGCACCGGTGCGACACAGGCGGTGATCTACCAGTTCGCCGGCCTGCTCTATGCTCGCTATGGCCAGCATGCTTTTTTGGGCATGACAGCCATCAGCGCCATCGGCCTTGTGGCGATCCTGATGCTGATGCGACTTTGGAAGGGCGAATTGTTGGTAGGCAAGCACCTGTCATGAAGATCGAAACCGCCGTCGCCGATTGGCTCTCCCGCTTCGAGAAAGCCAACGCCTCCTCGCTCCCGTCGCTGTTTCACGCCGACAGCCATTGGCGCGACGTGCTGGCGCTCACCTGGCGCATCGAGACTGTCAGCGGGCGGGACGCCATCGTGCAGGCGCTGCAAAAGGCGCGACGGACCTCGCAGGTCGAGATCGATTCCGATCGGACGCCGCCGCGCGCGGTCATGCGCGCCGGCAGCGATGCCATTGAAGCGATCTTCACGTTCCAGACAGCCGAGGGCCGCGGCGACGGCGTAGTGCGGCTTACGCCTGATAGCGACGGCACGCTGAAGGCCTGGACGCTGATGACCGCGCTGGAGGAGCTGAAGGGTCACGAGGAGCAGGTCGGCCGGACGCGGCCGCACGGCGAGTCCTACGCGCGCGACTTCCGCGGTCCGAACTGGCTCGACCTGCGCAAGGCGGCGGCGGCCTACGAGGATCGCGATCCGGCGGTGCTGGTGGTCGGCGGCGGACAGGCGGGACTGTCGATCGCCGCGCGCCTTACCCAGCTTGGCATCGACACGCTGATCATCGACCGCCTGCCGCGCATCGGCGACAACTGGCGCACCCGCTATCACGCGCTCACGCTGCACAATCAGGTGCAGGTCAACCACCTGCCCTACATGCCCTTCCCGCCGAGCTGGCCGACCTACATTCCCAAGGACAAGCTGGCCGGCTGGTTCGAGGCCTATGTCGAGAGCCTGGAGCTGAATTACTGGACCAGCACCGAGCTCGAAGGCGGCCGCTACGACGAGAGGGAGGGCCGCTGGACCGTCACCCTGCGCCGCGCCGACGGCACGAAGCGCTCGATGAAGCCGCGTCACATCGTGATGGCGACCGGCGTCAGCGGGATTCCGAACATCCCGACCATTCCCTCGCTCAAGGAGTTCGGCGGCCGGGTGCTGCATTCCAGCCAGTACGAGGACGGCGACGTCTGGACGGGCAAGCGCGCTCTGGTGATCGGCACCGGCAACAGCGGTCACGACATCGCCCAGGACCTGCAGTCGAGCGGCGCCGATGTCACGCTCGTCCAGCGCAGCCCGACCCTGATCGTCAACATCGAGCCCAGCGCGCAGCTCCCCTACGCGCTCTACGACGAAGGCTTGTCGCTCGAGGATTGCGATCTGATCACCGTCGCCACGCCGCTGGCGCTCAGCCACAAGACGCATCAGATCCTGACCGAGCGCGCGCGGCAGATCGACAAGCCGTTGCTCGACGGGCTGGAGCGCATCGGCTTCCGGCTCGACTTCGGCGAAAACGGCACCGGCTGGCAGTTCAAGTACCTGACGCGCGGCGGCGGCTACTATTTCAACGTCGGCTGCTCGGACCTGCTGGTCGCGGGCAAGATCCGCCTGCAGCAGTTCGCCGACATCGACTGCTTCACCGCGGACGGCGCGCGCCTCAAATCCGGCGAGGCGATGCGCGCCGACCTGATCGTACTGGCGACCGGCTACAAGGGCCAGGAGCAACTCGTCGCCAGGCTGTTCGGCCAGGAGACCGCCGATCGCGTCGGCCCGATCTGGGGCTTCGGCCCCGAGCAGGAGCTGCGCAACATGTTCATGCGCACGCCGCAGCCCGGCCTGTGGTTCATCGCCGGCAGCCTGGCGCAGTGCCGCATCTACTCGAAGTACATGGCGCTGCAGATCAAGGCGTCGGAGATCGGCCTGCCGGTCCAGACGAGCAGGTCGTAGAACGGCGTCCGCCCGAAGCGATTGGGCGCGGCGACGAGACGATAGGGCTGGCCCTCCAGCCCGGCCGGCCCCTTGAAGGTGATGTACTCGACCGCGACCAGGTTGAGATGCCCGTCGTCGCCCGGCTCGTACGTCAGCGCCTGCGGCCGGCCGATCGCCGGCACCTCTTCCTTGAGGTATCGCTGGTTGACGTAGCGTACGCCGGTGACGGCGCCGTCCGGCCCATCGATGCACGGGATCGCCGTGTAGCCTTCGGTCATAGCAGCCGAAGTCTCCTCAAAACGCACGTTGGCAGCGCGCACGTGCTCGACGAGCGGACTGGTCATGTCGGCGGCCGCGGCATTCACCGCGACAACGATCAGCAGGACAGCGAGCATACGCATGATCGGTCTCACTTTCCGTGCGCGTGCTCGCACGAGACGCTCGGGTTCATGTCGGCGAAGGTGCCGCGCGGGTTGGGCCTCCAGGCCCAGACATGCAGCTCGTAGAACGGGTCGAGGCCGTAGCGGTTGGGCGCGCCGTTGAAGTTGAACAGCTGGCCCTCGAGCGACGCCGGACCCTTGAAGGTGATGTACTCGACTGCGACCAGGGTCATCCTGCCGTCGGCGCCGGGCTCGTACATCACCGCCTGCGGCCGCCTGAGGTCGGGCGTCTCGTCCTTCAGGTACTGGGCGTTGACGTAGTGGATGCCCATTGCACCGCCCTCGACGCCGCTCGCGCACGGGATCGGCGCGTAGCCCTCGGCAACGGCAGCAGAAACGTCCCTGAAGCGATCGTTCGCAGCGCGCACATGCTCGGCGAGCGGGTTGCGGCCATTGTCCGCCGACACGGCTGTGAGGGCCACGCCCAGCGCGATCAACGAGACGGCGCCGAACCCGATGACGTGCGAAACAAGCTTCATGCTGCTCTCCTTCGGATTGCGCCAGCACACTAGGTCGCTATCTTCGGCAGGCGCTTCGGGAGGCGTTCCCTATCTTTCGCGTTGTTCATCCCTATCTTTGAGAGGCCGACCCATGCCGTTCCTCAAGTCGCATCCGGCGGACGCAGGCCCCGCCAACGTCTTCTCGGCGTACCCGGAGATCTATGCCGCATGGTCGAAGATGAGCGAGGCGTTGATGAACGGACCGTCGCCGCTCTCGTCGGCCGAGCGCGAGCTGATCCTCGCCTATGCCGCGGGCAGCGCCGGTTGCCGGTTCGTCTGTGTCGCTCATTCCGAGGTCGCCTACGCGCACGGCATCGAGCCCGGCCTGGTCGAGCGGCTAATCGAAGATCCCGACTCAGCGCCCGTCGACCCGAAGCTGAAGGCCTTGCTCGCCTTCGTGCGCAAGCTGGCCCTTACACCGGGCGAGATGACCCAGGCGGATGCCGATGCGGTGTTCGCCGCCGGCTGGCCCGAGCAGGCATTGCAGGATGCCATCGCCGTGACCGCGCGGGCGGCTTTCATGCAGCGGCTGGTCGAAGGCCACGGCTTCGTGCCGATGTCGCGCGAGCTTGCGGCCAAGCGCGCACGGCAGCGGCTGCAGCACGGCTACGTCAATCTTTACCCTGCCTTCCGCGAGCCGAAGTAGCCGTCAGTCGTTGAACAGCAACCCCTGGCCGGGCGCGGTCGGATCGCCGGGCTCGACGACGCTGCCGCAGTTGCTTTCCACCTTCTGACCCGCAAGGACCGTCTTGAACAGCGCCAGTGCGTCGGGGAACGAGGCCAGCAGGCCGCCATTGTGCGTGGCGCCGGGATAGGTCTTCCACACGATGTCGCTGCCGGCCGCGCACAGAGCCTTCACCGCCGCGAACTGGCGGCGCGGCACCAGTGTCTTGTCGGCCTGCCCGGTGCCGAGCAGGACGGGCACCGGCAGTTTCACCGGCGTCATGTCGGTGAGCGGCGCCAGCCGCACCTCGACCTTGTCGATCGGCTCCTTGAAGGCGTTGGCCGCCGTGATGCCCTCCTTCTCCGCCACCACGCGCATGTCGGGGCTGCAACGCTCGCGCGCCGTCATCAGCAGGATCTCGCCCTTTTCCCGCATCAGGGAATCCGGCGGCACATTGTCGGGCAGCGCGCCGCCCAGCATCAGCAGCGTGAGGTAGTGTGGCGAGCCAATGCTCGTCGACGGCGCCTTGTAGGCACCCATCGGGAAGGTCGAAACCACGCCGGTCGCGACCGTCGCCTGCAACGGCACGTCGGGCGCATAGGTCGGCGCGATTCGGGTGGCGCCGATCGCGGCCCCCGAACCCTGCGACTGGCCGGTCACGAAGACCTTTTGCCCGAGCTTGTCGGGATAGGCCGCGAGGGCTGCGCGGGCGGCATCGAGCACCGACCGTCCCTCGGCCTCCCACATGAGATAGGGATGCGGGCCGGGACCGCCGAGCCCCTGATAGTCCGTCGCCACGACCGCGAAGCCGTTCTCCAGCCAGCGCTGGATGTAGGTCGCGTCGCGCGGCTTGTGGCCGGCCCACGATGGCGCGCAGATGTCGGCCACGCCCAGCGTGCCGTGCGCCCACGAGACCAGCGGCCAGCCGCCCGCCGGCGGCGTGCCCTTGGGCAGATAGAAGGTGCCGCTCACCGGCACGATGCCCGACTTCCA
>DASXQC010000490.1:0-1731 GCA_036493235.1 Reyranella sp. | reverse complement strand
CGTATCGAGGGCGCGAACCTCGACCACATCAAGCGGTCGAACATAAAGTCAGCCGCCAAAGTAGCGGCGGAATAGGACCGTTTTCGACCGTTTCCACCGTTTTTGCCCGCTCCACCGATTATGAGCAGGAGCGGGCTGGCGAGTCAGGGCCGGCCCCGGCGATTAGCCGGAAATGCGGAAAATCGACTCGACGCCAGGGACCAAGCGACTGAAAGGCATCCGTCCATTAGCCGGAATGCGGGAAATCGAACTTCCGCATTTCCGGCTAATCGATTTAGTACCCGTTCTTCGGATCGACCGTGTTGATCAGCGGCTGGCCGGCGCGCAGGCGCTTGATGTTCTCGATCACGCCGGGCGAGGCGGTGCGCGGGTTGGTGTAGCCGGCCATGTGCGGGGTCATGTGCACCTTCGGGTGCAGCCAGTAGGGATGCTCCGGCGGCAGCGGCTCGGTGTTGAACACGTCGAGCGCCGCGCCGGCGAGATGGCCCGCATCGATGGCCACCAGCAGGTCGTCGTCGAGCACCTGGGCGCCGCGACCCATGTTGATGACGAACGCGCCCTTGGGCAGGTGGGCGAACAGCGTCTTGTCGAGCAGCCCGCGCGTCTCGCGGGTGAGCGGCAGGACGTTCACCAGGATGGAGCAGCGGGAGAGGAATGTTGGCAGGGAGTCCCGGCCGTGGAAGGTCTCGACGCCGGGCAGCGACTTGGCGGTGCGGCTCCAGCCCATCGTCGGAAAACCCAGCATCGCGAGCTTGATCGCCGTGTCCTGGCCGATGCTGCCCAGGCCCATGACGCCGACCGGGCGGTGCAGGCTGTCGACGAACTCCTCGGGTTTCCACTTCCGGGCCCGCTGACTGGCGGCGTACTTCTCGATGTCGCGGTGGTGCCACAGCGTCCAGAAAATCGCGTATTCGCTCATCTGGCCAACCAGGCCCTCGTCCATGATGCGGGTGATCGGCACGCCCTCGGGCAATTGGTCGTCGGCCAGCAGATGGTCGACGCCCATGCCGAGCGACACGATCATCTTCAGGTTCTTGAAGGTGCGCAGCAGCCCGGGCTTGGGCTTCCAGGCGAGCGCGATCTCGATGTCGTCGGTGTTGCCCAGCCCCTCGCCGATGGTGCGGAAGTCGAGCGGCCCTAATGCGTCGGTGAACACCTTCCGCCAGGCCACGCCGTCGGTATCGCGGCTGATGTAAGCAATGGCCCCCGCCATGAACGTCCCTTTCTTTACGCGACCGCCTCGAGATTGAACGCGGCGGCAATCAACGCCTTTGTATAGGGCGTTTGCGGCGAACCGAACACCTGCTCCGATGGGCCGCGCTCGACGACCTTGCCGTTGCGCAGCACGACCACTTCGTCGGCGAGTGCGCGCACGACCTTGAGGTCGTGGCTGATGAAGAGGTAGGCAAGCCCATGCCGCTGCTGCAGGTCGCGCAGCAGGTCGACGATCTGCGCCTGCACGCTCATGTCGAGCGCCGAGGTCGGCTCGTCGAGGACGATGAAGCGCGGCTTCAGCACCAGGGCGCGGGCGATCGCGATGCGCTGGCGTTGGCCGCCGGAGAATTCATGCGGATAGCGCTCGCGCGCCGCGGGGTCGAGGCCGACCTCGCGCAGCGCCGAATCGATGATCTTCTCGCGCTCCTCGGGCGTGCCGATGTTGTGCACCTCCAGCCCTTCGCCGACGATCTGCGCGACCGACATGCGCGGGCTGAGCGAGCTGAACGGGTCCTG
>DASXQC010000489.1:0-12256 GCA_036493235.1 Reyranella sp. | reverse complement strand
TACAAGCTCGAGAGCGGCGACGACACGACGTTCGACGAGCGCGACAGCGCGCCCTTCATGCCGAAGAACGTGATCGTCGATCCGGGCTTCGACTGGCGCGGCGAGCCCGGCCGCCAGCGCGTGCCGTGGGAGCACACGGTGATCTACGAGGCCCATGTGAAGGGTTTCACCAGGTTGCATCCGAAAGTGCCGGAAAAGCTGCGCGGCTTCTATGCTGGCATGGGCACCCGTCCGATCGTCGACTACATCAAGTCGCTCGGCGTCACGACCGTCGAGCTTCTGCCGGTCCATTCGTTCATCAACGACAGCTACCTGCTCGACAAGAAGCTGGTGAACTACTGGGGCTACAACACGATCGGCTTCTTCGCGCCCGATCCGCGCTACGCCTCTGACGTCGCCAATAGCCTGCGCGAGTTCAAGGAGATGGTGGCCCGCTTCCACGACGCCGGTCTCGAGGTGATCCTCGACGTCGTCTACAACCACACCGCCGAGGGCAACGAGCGCGGTCCGACCTTGAGCTTCAAGGGCATCGACAACCTTTCGTACTACCGGCTGCTGCCCGACAAGAAGCGCCATTACATCAACGACACAGGCACCGGGAACACTGTCAACCTCAGCCATCCGCGCGTGATCCAGGTGGTGTGCGATTCGCTGCGCTACTGGGCGCAGGAGATGCATGTCGACGGCTTCCGCTTCGACCTCGGCACGATCCTCGCGCGCGAGCCCAATGGCTTCGACGAGCAGAGCGGCTTCCTCAAGGCGGTCGGCCAGGATCCGGTGCTCGACAGCGTGAAGCTGATCGCCGAGCCATGGGACTGCGGTCCGGGCGGCTATCAGGTCGGCGGCTTTCCGCCGGGCTGGGCAGAGTGGAATGACAAGTTCCGCGACACCGTGCGTGACTTCTGGCGCGGGCAAGCGCCAGTCGCGGCGCTGACTCCGCGGCTGTGTGCCTCGGGTGACATCTATGACCGCCAGGGCCGGCGGGCGTGGGCATCTGTGAACTTCGTCACCGCGCACGACGGCTTCACGCTCAACGACCTCGTGACCTACGACGGCAAGCACAACGAGGCGAACGGTGAGCACAACAAGGACGGTAGCTCGGACAACCGTTCCTGGAACTGCGGCGCCGAAGGTCCGACTGAGGACGAAGAGATCAACCGCCTGCGCGAGCGCCAGGTCCGCAACGTCCTCGCGACGCTGCTGCTGTCGCAGGGCACGCCGATGCTCCTGGCCGGCGATGAGTTCGGCCGCACCCAGAAGGGCAATAACAACGCCTACTGCCAGGATAACGAGATCAGTTGGCTGAACTGGAAGATCGAGGCGAAGGGACAGGGCCTACAGGCCTTCACCCGACGCCTGACGGCACTGCGCCACAAGTATCCGGCGCTACGCCGCACGCGCTTCTACAGCGGCGCCTACAACGAGGCGCTGGGCGTCAAGGACGTGGCCTGGATCAATGCCGATGGCAACGAGATGCAGCAGGCGAACTGGGACGATCCCAATGTGAAGTGCTTCGGCATGATGCTCGACGGCCGCGCCCAGGTGACCGGCATTCGCAAGCGCGGCCAGGACGCCACCCTGCTGTTCATCCTCAACGCGTGGCATGAGGGGGTGGCCTTCACTTTGCCCGAGGCCGCCGATGGCAAGGCATGGCTCCGGCTGATCGACACCAATCTACCCGATGTAAGCGAAGAGCCGCAGTTCGAGATCGGCGCTTCGTACGAGGTGACCGGCCGGTCGTGCCTTTTGTTCTTGCTGCAGGCAGATGGCCATTAGTGCATATCTGAATCGCGCTTGCCTTGAGATTGCCTTAGAGAGCGCCTACCTCACGCGCTGTGGGTCGTGGGGTAACTGTAGGATCATGTCTGGGACGGGTCGAGGCTTCGCTATAGGCATTGCGATGCTGATTGGCGCACTTTCTCTAACGTCGCTTCTGGCGCTGGGGCTGCAGGGTCATGCCGTGCAGCATCAGTCGTCGGACGCTGATTTCTCGCCGACGAAGGATGCGATCGTCGATCCGTCGGGCTGGCCGCGCGGAGCCCAGCCCGAACCATCGGCCATGCCGCGCGTGGAGCAGGGACGCAGCCGCCAGCCGGCTGCGTCGTCGGAGTCTGGCGCCTAACTAGCGGCCGAGACCGAGATAGAGCAGGTCGGCGACCGGCTCGAACGTCTCCGCCGGCAGGGTGCGCCACAGGTCGAGGATGGTGATCTTCTGGCCGTTCTCGCGCTTGGCCCAGGCCGGATCGATCTCCTTGTACTCGGGCCAGCCGGTGGCGACGATCAGCAGGTCGGCGTCGCGTACCGCCGATTCGAGCGACGACGCCCCCAGTGCTCGCTCGCCGAGCACGTTCAGCGCTGCTTCCTGCGCCAGCGGATCGTGCACGGTGACGATGTAGCCCTTGTCGGCCAGCGCGCCGGCGAGCTTCACCGAATGGCTCTCCTCGACCACCGGAGTCTGCGGCTTGTAGGAGAGACCGAGCAGCGCGATGCGCGTGCCGGCCTTGGCGAACTTCGACACGAGGTTGGTCAGGCGCTCGACCTGGTAGTTGTTGATCTTGTCGGTCGCCTCGGCGACGTCGGCCTTGGCGCCGAGCTTGCGGGCGAGGGCGGCGAAGGCGACGTTGTCGCGCGGGAAGCAGGGGCCGCCATAGCCCATCGCGCCCTTGAGGTACTTCGCACCGATACGGGTATCGGCGCCCAGCGCCTTGGTCACCATGTCGACATCGGCGCCCGGCAGGCGGTCGCAGATGTCGGCCAGCATGTTGGCGTAGGAGATCTTGGTCGTGACGTAGGTGTTGACCGAGATCTTGGTGAGCTCCGCGCTCACCAGGTTCATGCGCTGGACCGGCGGGTTGTTGACGCACATCTGCCGGTAGATCGTCTCCAGCATGTCGCCGGCCTTCTGGTCGGCCTGCCCGACCAGAATCGAATCGGGGTAGAGCATGTCGCGCACGACCGAACCCAGCGCGATGAATTCCGGATTGTAGCAAAGGCCGAGATCCGGCCCGACCGTGCGGCCCGAAGCAGCCTCGAGCGCCTGCCTGATCTCGCTGTCGGTCGAGCCCGGCATCACCGTCGAGGTGATGACCACCAGATGATAGCCCTTCTTGGTGCGCAGCGCCTTGCCCAGCGTCGCCATCGCCTGCAGCACGTAGCTGTTGGAGAAGAAGCCGGTGTCCTTGTTGGACGGAGTCGGCACGATCACGAACGACGCGTCGCTCTTCTGCACCGCTTCGTTGGCATCCATGGTAGCCGACAGGCGCTCGCGGTTCTCCGCGATCAGCTGGTTGAGCTGCGGCTCGATGATGGGCATCTTGCCGGCGTTGAGCGCGTCGACGAACGTCTTGTTGACGTCGAGGCCGATCACGGTGAAGCCGCGGCTGGCGAGCACCGCGGCGAGCGGTGCGCCGAGCTTGCCGAGGCCGACGACGTTGATCCGGGGGAGGGCAGAAACAGTCATTTTCATTCCCGTTTTGAGGGCCGGTACTGATACTGTCGCAAGGCCCGCGACGCAATTCGCACCTTGCGCCGTACGGTCGCAGGGGTGGAAACTCCGATAAACGCGAGGAACCTGAATGAAAGTGGAATTTTCGGCCTTTCCGAAGGCTTTCGGCGGCAATGTCGCTGTGTTCGTCGGCGCCGACAAGCAACTCCAGGCGACCGCCAAGGCGATCGATTCCGCGAGCGGCGGCGCGCTGGTGCGGGCGATCGAGGCGAGCCGCTTCAGCGGGGCCAAGAGCAAGACTCTGACGGTGCTGGGCCAGGCAGGGTACGGCCGGCTGATCCTGCTGGGCGTCGGCAAGGCACGCGAGCTCGATGCGCGCACCGCCGAGGCGCTGGGCGGCCTGGTCGCGGCCGAGGCCGACAGTGCGGGCCTGAAGGACGTCACCATCGTGGTCGACCCGGTCAAGGGCAACCGGTTGCAGCCGGCCCAGGTCGCGGCTCATATCGCGCTCGGCGCGCAGCTCCGCTCCTATCGCTTCGACAAGTACAAGACCAAGCAGAAGCCCGAGCAGAAGCCTGCGCTCGAGCAGCTCACCGTTGTCCTCGCCGGCCCGGCCGACGCGCGCAAGGCCTATGCCGCGCTCGAGTCGACGATCCCGGCCGTGTTCTTCACGCGCGACCTGGTGAGCGAGCCGGCGAACGTGCTCTATCCCGTCGAGTTCGCCCAGCGCGCCAAGGCGGAGCTGACCAAGGTCGGCGTCAAGGTCGAGATCCTGGGCGAGGCCCAGATGAAGAAGCTCGGCTTGAACGTCCTGCTCTCCGTCGGCCAGGGCAGCCGGCGCGAATCGCAGCTTCTCGTCATGACGTGGATGAACGGCCCGAAGAACCAGGCGCCGGTCGCGCTGGTTGGCAAGGGCGTGTGCTTCGACACCGGCGGCATCTCGCTGAAGCCGGCCGGCGGCATGGAAGACATGAAGTGGGACATGGCCGGTGCCGGCGCCGTGACGGGCGCGATGCGGCTCCTGGCGGCGCGCAAGGCGCGGGCGAACGTCGTGGGCATCTGCGCGCTCGTCGAGAACATGCCGGACGGCAACGCGACGCGGCCGGGCGATGTCGTGACAAGCCTCTCCGGGCAGACCGTCGAGATCATCAACACCGACGCCGAGGGCCGGCTGATCCTGTGCGATGCGATGTGGCACGTGCAGGAGAAGTTCAAGCCGCAGGCGATGGTCGAGCTGTCGACCCTGACCGGCGCGATCATCGTTGCGCTCGGGCACGAGCGGGCCGGGCTGTTCAGCAACAACACCCAGCTCTCGAACAAACTCCGCGCGGCAGGCTCGGAGATCGGCGAGAAGCTGTGGCGCATGCCGCTCGGACCGAAGTACGACAAGCTGATCGACAGCGATATCGCCGACATGAAGAATGTCGGTGGCGGCCGCGACGCCGGCTCGGTCAGCGCGGCGCAGTTCCTGCAGCGCTTCGTGCAGGACGGCGTTGCCTGGGCGCATCTCGACATCGCCGGCATGGCCTGGGGCAAGGGCAACGAGACCACGCCCAAAGGTGCCACGGCGTACGGCGTACGCCTGCTCGATCGCTGGATTGCCAACAGCTACGAGTGACGATGACGACCGAGGTTAATTTCTACCACCTCACCAAGTCGTCGCTCGAGGATGCGCTGCCGCGCCTGCTGCTGAAGACGCTGCAGGCGGGTGAGCGGGCGGTCGTGCTGCTGGGCTCCTCCGAGCGGGTCGACGCGCTCAACACCCATCTCTGGACCTACGATCCCAACGGCTTCCTGCCGCACGGCAGCGCGCGCGACGGCGAGGCCGAGCGCCAGCCGGTCTGGCTGACCCATCTCGACGAGAACCCCAACGGCGCCGCCTTCCTGTTCGTCGCCGACCGCGCGCGCTCCGACCGCGTCGACCAGTACAAGCGCTGCTTCGAGTTGTTCGACGGCCGCGACGAGGGCGCGGTCGCCGACAGCCGCGAGCGCTGGAAGGCCTACAAGGCGGCCGGCCATGCGGTGGTTTACTGGCAGCAGACCGCCGGCGGCTGGGAGAAGAAGGCCTGACGGCACGCCGCGCGAAAAAATATTTGAGACACAACTATGCGTAGAAGCACATTGCTCTGAATGTTCGATAGGCGCACGGTACGCTTCAGGTGCAAGCGTGGAGTCGTCGCCGATGGCCGGTCGCCAGGACGCGAAGACGGACGAGTCGGGCCCGCCGCTGGGGGCGACGGTCGTCACGGCCTGGATTTTCCAGGGGCTGTTCCTTGGCTCGATCGCGTGGCTCGTATGGGGCGAGCCGATGTACTGGGTATTCGCCGACGACATGTCGCTGCAATGGCAGCTCGTCCTGGTCCTGGCATTGCCCTCCCTGCTGAGCGGCTACTGGCTGGTCGAGCACTACGCGCGCCGCCGCTGGCGACGGCGCCGCCTTCCGCTATTGGTCGTGGTCGACATCCTCGCCTGGTCGTCGATCGCGCTCTATTTCGGCGCTTGTCTGTCGCTGTGGGCCCGCAGCCCGCCGATCCGTGTCGACTTCCTGGGCGAATTGTCGTTGTAGCTCTTCGTGGTCTACGTCGCCGCCGCGCCGACCGTGTTCGCCGTCGCCTGGGTGATCCTGCGCTACGTCCGCCAGCTCACCGACGCCGTCGAGCGCCTGCAGCGGCGATAGATACTCCCGGAAACTCCGGGAACCGGGCGGCGGGACTTCGTGACGTTTCCGGAGTTTCCGACGGTCACTCTGCCCAGCATTTCCGAGGACGATAGTGCATGTGTTGGCGGGCGTGATAGATGCATGAGACCTGTGATCGACGAAATGGTGAAACTGCCGAATGTTGAGGCTGGCTTTCTTCTCGCGCTGATCGTGGCGGCGTTGGCCCGCAATCTGGATTGGCGGCATTACGTCCGGTACTGGACTCGGAAGAAGGGGGCGCTGCGCAGGGTGGAGCTGCTGCGCTTGATGTTCTTCGCTGGCTTCCTTGGCAGCACCGCCAAGTTCCTTGATCTTCTATTTGGGAGTTCCTCGTCTCTCCGGCTTGCCTACCTCGTGGTTGATGCATTGGTCTTTCTAAGCGTGCTCGGCATCCTCGATCTAATCGTTCGCTGGCTTGGATCGCCGTCACGCGACTCCTAGGCTTCCGGAAACTTCGCTAACTCCGCTAAGTCGCTGTCAGGTTCCTGGAGTTTCCGGGCTTACCGCCGGGGCTTGCGGAATGCCGCCCATGCGGCATTGAAGCGCTCGCCCCAGCTGTAGTTGCCTTCGCGGCGGTAGAAGCGGGCAGCGTCGGCCTCGAAGCCCTGCATGTATCGCCGGTAGTCGAGCTTGCGGGCGCGATCGGGCTGCGCCTGGGTGGCCAGCAGGTCGAGGCCGCGCTCGATGTCGAGGCCCTCGAGCTCGCCGCGGCGCTTGGCCAGCAGCTCGGCCGCCATGTCGGGCACCTCGACCGCGGCGTAGATCGCCGCGAGCTTGAGCAGTTTGACGCGATCGAGCGTGGCGCCCTCGAAGTCGCGCGCGTACCACGCCTCGCCCTGGAAAGGTCGGCCGAACAGCGTCTCGGCCGGCGTCGGCCAGACATAGCGGCCGGGCAGGGCGCGTGAGGAGTAGGTGCGCACGTCGAGCCGGATCAGCTCGTAGCCCTGCCGTCGCATGAAGCGGTCGGTGTTGTGGAAGGTGTGGTCGGTCTCGCTGTCGGTACCGACGAAGTTCACCTCGAGCTGCACGCCCAGCACGCCGGCGGGCTGCAGCTTGCCGTCGAAGGTTCGCAGCACCTCGAAGTCCGAGCCGTCGATGTCGATCTTGAGATAATCGAACTCCGTCCAGCCACGGTCGGCCAGCAGCTTTGACACCAGCACGGGTTTCGCCTCGTCGGCCAGCTCGGTCATCTCCCAGGCGTTGTGGCGCAGCTTCTCCTCGATCTCGGCCCGGATGAGCCGCGCCTGGCGGATCTCGCGCGTGCGCATGAAGGACAATCGCTCGCGCACCGCCATGATCAGCGGCGAGGCCTGCCCGCGCTCGAGATCGACTGGTTTGTCCGCGATGCCCGCGACGAAGGTCGGCACATACTCGATGCCCGGCTGCGTCTCGGTCCTGGCCAGCCGCGCGCACTCGGCCTTGCTGGCATCGATACCGATCGCCTGCAGCTTCGGGCCAAACGCCCGCCAGCGCGGATCGAGCCCGCCGGAGCAGCCGATATCGAGCAGCCGGAACGGGCTCTCGAGCGTGGCCGCCACGAAGGACGTGAAGCTGTTGTCCATCCCGCTCCTAGACTAGACGGTCGCGACCGGCGTGGCAGGTGAACCGACCGCGCCCGGCAGGCGCAGCGGCGGCGCCGTGAGCAGGAATCGCGAGCGGCCATGTTCGCGCAGCCACAGCGCCAGGTCCTTGAGCCACCAGATCTCGCCCAGGTTCAGCCCGAGCTTGAACAGGCAGTGATTGTGCAGCGGCAGCATCGGATGCTCCCCCGCCGGACCCGGCCGCGCCGGCACCGCTTCGACGCCGTAGTTGTCGGCGATCAGGGCGCTGATCTGGCTGTCGCTGATCCACTGCAGAAGCTGCTTGTCGCGCCCGTCGAGCACGCAGCACATCGCATGCACGCGCTCGGCGTCGACCTTTTTGTTCATCTTCATGATCTCGTCGGAGAAGCCGGTATAGAGCAGCAGCATGTCGCCCGGCTCGATTACGATCTTGTCGGTTTCCAGCACGCGCTTGAAGTCGTCGCAGCTCACGTACTTGTGGGCGCGGCCGAAGTGCTTCTCGAGATCGACCATCACGGCGCGGCCCTGAATCGCCTTGGTCGCCATGTTCTCGACGCCGAGCTTGTGGGCGTAGGAAAGATGCCCGCAGCCGTCGCGGCCGGCATCGACCTGCGGCCCGACCACGTCGGAACCCGCCTTGTAGCCGTTGTAGTAGAGCGGCTCGGGCACGCCGTCGCCGTCGGCGTCGAACAGGCCACCGACATGGGCGAGCGTGTCCCACTGCGTCGAGTACTGCAGGGTCAGGATCACGCGGTCGTCGCACGCCACATCCTGGAACAGCGGATTGACCGTGTTGGTGAGGAAGTTGAACCGCCAGCCGTTCTCGTCGCCGGTCGGCGACAGCACCGGCGGCAGGCGGCGCGCGTTCAACACGTTGCCGCCCGGGAAGTCGAGCGGCAGGCTGAGGCAGAACGAGCGGCCGGCCTTCACTTCGTCGATGCCCTCCAGCACCTTCTTCGGTGTGATGAGGTTGAGGCGGCCGAGCTGATCGTCGTCGCCCCAATCGCCCCAGGTCGACCCTTCGGGACGATGCTTCCAGCGCTTCATGGCGTTTCCCCTTACTTCGGGCGCGAGACTAGCCCAACCGTCAACCGCGCGTCGTGGCTCAAATTGACCCTTGCCATGGGCTCTGCGAGAAGTCGCGCGATGCCCGAACATCTCTCCGCGCTCGATCTCGTCCTGACGGGCGATCCGGCGCTGTTCGCGATCGTCCGTCTTTCCCTGGGCGTGAGCTTTTCGGCCGTGCTGCTGGCGGCGGTGATCGGCGTGCCGCTGGGTGCGGCGATCGCGCTGTCGACCTTTCGCGGCCGCGATGCAGCGATCGTGGTGCTGAATGCCATGATGGGCCTGCCGCCGGTGGTGATCGGGCTGATCGTCTATCTCGCCCTGTCGCGCTCGGGCCCGCTCGGATTGTGGGGCATCCTGTTTACGCCGCAGGCGATGGTGATCGCCCAGACCATCCTGGTGACGCCGATCATCGCCGCGCTGGCGCGCCAGACCATCGAGGATTTGTGGCTGGAATATCGCGACGAGCTCACCGCGATGGAGGTGGGGCCGCTGCGCCGCATCGCCACGTTGGTGTGGGATGCCCGCTTCAGCCTGATCACCGCGCTGCTGGCGGGTTTCGGCCGCGCCGCGGCCGAGGTCGGCGCGGTGATCATCGTCGGCGGCAACATCGACGGCTTTACCCGCACCATGACGACGGCAATCGCGCTCGAAACCTCCAAGGGTGATCTGCCGCTGGCGATCGGCCTCGGCGTGGTGCTGATCGCCATCGTCGTGGCGGTCAACGCGCTCGCCTGGTCGCTGCGTCGTGCGGCTGAGCGGCAGGCGGGATGATCCACTTCGACGAGGTCACGGTCGCTATCGGATCGGTGACCCTGCTCGACCGGCTGTCGCTGGCGATCGAGCCGGGGCCGCCGACCGTGCTGATCGGCCCCAACGGCGCCGGCAAGACGACGCTATTGCGCCTGGCGATGGGGCTGTTGGCTCCAACCTCGGGCCGCGTCACGCGCACCGACGAGCGGCGCGCGATCGTCTTCCAGCGGCCGACCATGCTGCGGCGCAGCGCAGGCGCTAATATCCGCTACGCCTCGGCCGGCCGAGACCGCACGCGCGAGCTGTTGGCGCTGGTCGGGCTCGAGCATGCCGCCGACCGTCCGGCGCGGCGCCTGTCGGCCGGCGAGCAGCAGCGGCTCGCCCTGGCGCGTGCGCTTGCGCGCGATCCGACGATCCTGTTCCTCGACGAGCCGACCGCCAGCCTCGATCCCGGCTCGACCAAGGCGGTCGAGGACGTGATCCGCACAGTGAGCGCCCGGGGCATCAAAATCGTGATGTCGACCCACGATCTCGGCGAGGCGCGGCGCTTGGCGGGAGAGGTCGTTCTGTTGCATCGTGGTCGCCTTGTCGAGAAGGGGGCAGCGCCCGCGTTCTTCGACGCGCCGCGCACGGAGGAAGCGCGTCGGTTCATCGTTGGGGAGTTGCTCGTATGATTCGTCGCCTGCTGCTCGCTCTTGCCATTTTCGGTTTCGTCCTGCCGGCGACGGCGCAGCAGAACTCGATCGTCGTCGCCTCGACGACCTCGACCCAGGATTCCGGCCTGTTCGGCTACCTGCTGCCGCTGTTCAAGGCGCACAGCGGCATCGACGTGAAGGTCGTGGCGGTCGGCACCGGCCAGGCGCTCGATATCGGCCGTCGCGGCGACGCCGACGTGGTGTTCGTTCATGCCAAGTCCGAGGAGGAGAAGTTCATCGCCGAGGGCGGCGGCGTGAAGCGCTTCCCGGTGATGTACAACGACTTCGTGCTGATCGGCCCGCGCAGCGATCCAGCGAGCATCGGCCGGTCGACGGACATCGTCGCGGCGCTGCGCACACTCAAGGCCAAGGAGCAGCCCTTCATCTCGCGCGGCGACCGCTCGGGTACGCACATCGCCGAGCTGAAGCTGTGGAAGCAGGCCGGCATCGACATCGAGCACGACAAGGGCGCCTGGTACAAATCGATCGGGCAGGGGATGGGCGCGGCGCTCAACACCGCCTCAGCCTCCGAGGCCTACGTGCTGTCCGACCGCGGCACCTGGCTGTCGTTCAAGAACAAGGGTGACCTCGCGGTCGTCGTGCAGGGCGACAAGCGGCTATTCAACCAGTATGGCGTGATGCTGGTGAATCCGGAGAAGCATCCGCACGTGAAGAAGGCCCAGGGGCAGCAGTTCATCGACTGGCTGCTCTCGCGCGAGGGCCAGAACGCCATCGCCAATTACAAGATCAACGGCCAGGAGCTCTTCTTCCCGAACTCGGGCGATCCCGGCGCCTGAGCCTTTGCGCTACTTGTTCTTCGGCTCGCCGTCCGCGTCCGGGACAGTGCTGAGCTTGCGGTCTTCCGGCTTGATCGGTGCGGCTTCGACGAACGACACCGGGTCGCTGCCGGGGAAGCTGTCCTTCAGCGCCTTGTCGAGCTTGGCGTCGACCTCCGACTCGGCCTTCTCCTGCTGAGGCGGCCGCTTGGCCTTGAGCTTCTCGGCTGCAACCTGCTGCTCGAGCAGCTTGAGATCGGCCTTCTCGCGCTTGCCCGCGTCATCAGCTTTCGCCGCTTCCTTCGCGTTCTGCAGCTTGTCGTCCAAGTCGCTCAGCTTGTCGTGGGCGTGCTTGTTTGCAGGCATGTGAACTCTCCACCTCGGGCGAATGTCCTAGCGCAACGGCCTAGGGGGCAGGGCGGTTGCACGCGAAACCCGCGCCACCTTCACACTGACTGAGCGTTGATTGGGACCTGAGGACCCTTCCCTCGACAACGGTGGAGACAAACATGAAGCGCGTTCTTCTGGCCATCCTGGCCATCGGCACCCTCGCGGCCCCGATGGCCGCTGTCACCTTGGCCCAGGCGCAGGTTCCACGCAACGGGCCGTACGGCGACCGCGATCACGACGGCGTTCCCAATGCCTACGACCATCACGACAACCGCCGCGCCAACAACAACGGGGCGTGGGGCGACAAGGATCACGACGGCGTCCCCAACAAGTATGACCGAACCGACAATCGCGCGCTGCGCGACAGCGATCATGACGGCGTGCCGAACGCGTATGATCGTAACGCCCACAATCCTTATGTCCGCTAAGTGGCGGAGAGGGGCCCTTTAAAGGGCCGACGTGACCGCGCGGTGCAGGGCGTGCACCGCGCGGCTCATGCTATTCCACGCTGACCTTCGCCATGTCGGCGACGCTCTTCCAGGTCGCGAGGTCCTTCTTCAGGAAGGCAACGAACTCGGCCTGCGTGCTGCCGACCGGCGACATCGCCTGCTTGCTGAGGAGATCGGTGATTTCCGGGTTCTTGAGCGCCTTGACGATCTCCGCATTCAGTTTGTCGACAATCTCCTGCGGCGTATGCGCGGGCACGAAGATGCCGTGCCACGCCACCGCCTCGACGCCGGGATAGCCGCTCTCGGCCATGGTCGGCACCGTCGGCGCGACCGGCGAGCGCTGTGGGCTCGAGACCGCGAGCGCGCGCAGGGTGCCGGAATGGATGTGCGGCAGCACGCTCACCGGATCGCCGAACACCATGG
>DASXQC010000488.1:0-3708 GCA_036493235.1 Reyranella sp. | reverse complement strand
CGCGAGGCGTCGCAGGCCGCAGCATCGATCGGTCCGCAGCGCCCCGAGGTACGTTTGCCGGAGGAGGCGGTGCCGACGGAGATCGCGCCGCTGGTGCACGCGGTCAACCAGGCGTTCGAACGCCTCGAGACGGGCTTCCGCGCCCAGCGCGATTTCACGGCCGACATGGCGCACGAGCTGCGCACGCCGCTCTCCATCATCCGGGCGCGAGTCGATTCGCTCGAGGCCGGGCCATTGCGCGACCAGCTGCGCGCCGACATCGTCAACATGACGCGCACCGTGAACCAGGTGCTCGACATCGCCGAGCTCGAGAGCTTCCTGGTCGCGACCGACGCGCGCGCCGACCTGCACGAGGTTTGCGCCGACGCCGTCGCCTTCATGGCGCCGCTCGCGGTGGAACGCGGCCAGACCATCGCGCTCACCGGCGCGCCGGGCCCGGTCTGGGTCCGCGGCCACACCGAGGCGCTGTTCCGCGCCGTGCGCAATCTGGTCGAGAACGCGATCCGCCACACCCCGGCCGGCGTGTCGGTCGAGGTCGAGGTGACCGAGGACGGCATCGTGCGGGTGCTCGACGACGGGCCGGGCGTGCCGGCCGCCGACCGCGAATCGATCTTCCGCCGCTTCTGGCGTCGCGACCGCAAGAAGGCCGACAGCCGCGGCCTCGGCCTGGCCATCGTCGTCCGGGTCGCCGAAGCGCATGACGGCAGCGTATCGGTCGACGCCCGGCCGGGCGGCGGCTCCATCTTTACCCTGAAGTTGCGTCCCGCCAGTTGACCTTACCCCCCCTCCCCATTTGAATGGGGAGGAACAAGGAACCGCAAAAAGCGGTCGAGGCAGGGGGAATCAAGGCGGGATGACGTTGGCGTCAACCTCTGAACGGGACACGTTTCCCAAGCTTCTGGCGGGGCTGGCGGCTACGCGCCCCCATGCGCCGGCCTACCGGGAAAAGGAATACGGCATCTGGCAGACCTACGACTGGGCGCATGTCGCCGAGCGGGTGAGCCGGCTGGCGGCCGGGCTGGCTGATCTGGGAGTGACCCGCGGCGAGCGGCTGATCGTGGTGGGCGACAACCGCCCGCGGCTCTACTGGGCGATGGCGGCGACGCAGTCGCTGGGCGGCGTGCCGGTGCCGGTCTACCAGGACTCGGTCACCGAGGAGCTGGCCTACGTCGTCGAGCATGCCGGCGCGTGCTACGCGATCGCCGAGAACCAGGAGCAGATCGACAAGCTGCTCGAGATCCAGAAGGCGGTCCCCGCGCTCGCGACGCTGATCTACGACGACGCGCGCGGCATGCGCCACTACGAAGGACTGTTGTCCTACGACGAGGTGCTGGAGCGCGGCCGCAAGCGGCTTGTCGAGCAGCCGACTCTCGTGTCCGACCGGGTCGCGCAGGGAAGCGGCGGTGACGACGCGATCATGCTTTACACCTCCGGCACCACCGGTCGGCCCAAGGGCGCGGTGCTGAGCTACGACAATCTCGTCTGGGCCGCGAAGGCCGGCGCGGAGTTCGACGGGCTGAGGGCGGGCGACGAGCTCCTGTCCTACCTGCCGATGGCGTGGGTGGGCGATCACCTCTTCTCCTACGCACAGGGTTATGTCGTCGGGCTGGTAGTGAATTGCCCCGAATCGGCGTCGACGGTGATGACCGACCTGCGCGAGATCGGCCCGACCTATTACTTCGCGCCGCCGCGTGTGCTCGAGAACCTGATCACCCAGGTGATGATCCGCATGGAGGATGCGGGCCTCCTGAAGCGCAAGCTCTTCCACTACTTCATGGCGCTAGCGCGCAAGGTCGGGCCTGAATTGATCGACGGTCGGCCGGTTGGGCTGGTCGATCGGCTGCTCTATCGTCTGGGCCATCTCATCGTGTACGGCCCGCTCAAGAACACGCTGGGCATGAGCCGCGTGCGCGTCGCCTATACCGCGGGCGAGGCGGTGGGTCCGGAGATCTTCAACTTCTTCCGCGCCTTGGGCGTGAACATGAAGCAGCTCTACGGCCAGACCGAAGCGAGCGTGTTCGTCACCATCCATCCCGACGGCGAGGTCTATTCCGACACCGTCGGCAAGCCGGTCTCCGAGGTCGAGCTGCGCATCGCTGACACCGGCGAGGTGCTCTATCGCAGCCCCGGCGTGTTCAAGGAGTATTTCAAGAACCCGCAGGCCACCAACGACACCAAGACGGCCGACGGCTGGGTCCATACCGGCGATGCGGGCTATCTCGACGATCGCGGGCATCTCAGGATCATCGACCGCGCCCGGGATGTCGGAAAGCTGACCGACGGCACCCTGTTCGCGCCCAAGTTCATCGAGAACAAGCTGAAGTTCTTCCCGCACATCAACGAGGCGGTGGCGTTCGGCGACGGCCGCGATTTCGTGACCGCGTTCGTGAACATCGACATGACCGCGGTCGGCGACTGGGCGGAGCGGCGCAACATCGCCTACGCGAGCTACCAGGAACTTGCCGCGCACGGCGCCGTCTACGACCTGATCGAGGAGCAGATCGGACGGGTCAACCGCGACCTCGCCAATGATCCGCGCATGGCGGGCGCGCAGATCCGCCGTTTCCTGGTGCTGCACAAGGCGCTCGAAGCCGACGACGGCGAGCTCACCCGCACCAACAAGGTGCGGCGCGGCTTTATCGGCGAGCGCTACAAGGTGCTGGTCGACGCGCTCTACAGCGCCGCCAAGGACGTGCACATCAAGGTCGACATGACCTTCGAGGACGGCCGCAAGGGCACCATCGAAGGCACCGTCGCGATCCGCGACCTCGCCCCGCAGGCCGCGGCGCCGCTCCGGAAGGCGGGCTGAGCCGCGATGGCAACCCGGCGTCTGTTCAACGAGGTCCTACTCTCGGTCGAGGGCATCAGCCTCTCGTTCGGCGGCGTGAAGGCGCTGACGGACATCAGCTTCGACATCATGAGGGGCGAGATCCGCGCGATCATCGGCCCCAATGGCGCGGGCAAGTCGTCGATGCTGAACTGCATCAACGGCTTCTATCATCCGCAGCAGGGCGCCATTACCTACAAGGGCGTCAAGCGCAGACGCATGCGGCCCAACGAGGCGGCCGAGCAGGGCATCGCCCGGACCTTCCAGAACATCGCCCTGTTCAGGGGCATGAGCACGCTCGACAACATCATGACCGGCCGCAACCTGCGCATGAAGACCGGCATCTTCTGGCAGGCGCTGCGCGCGGGGCCGGCCGAGCGCGAGGAGATCGAGCATCGCAAGGCGGTCGAGAAGATCATCGACTTCCTCGAGATCCAGCACATCCGCAAGGTGCCGGTGGGGCAGCTGCCGTACGGCCTGCAGAAGCGGGTCGAGCTCGGCCGCGCGCTTGCCGCCGGGCCGGAGCTGCTGCTGCTCGATGAGCCGATGGCCGGCATGAACCTCGAGGAGAAGCAGGACATGTGCCGCTTCGTGCTCGACGTGAACGACGAGTTCGGCACCACCATCTGCCTGATCGAGCACGACATGGGCGTGGTGATGGACATCTCCGACCGAGTCGTGGTGCTCGACTACGGCAAGAAGATCGGCGACGGCGTCCCCGACACGGTCAAGAACGACCGTGCCGTGATCGATGCCTATTTAGGAGTCAGCCATTGAGTCTTTTGCTGGGGGCGCGCCACTCCAGTGGCGCGATCATGGATGGTCCGACGAGAAGAAGCGTCACTGGAGTGACGCGCCCCCGGCAGAAGAGAGTCTGACCA
>DASXQC010000487.1:0-11029 GCA_036493235.1 Reyranella sp. | reverse complement strand
CCGGGCGACGTGATCGGCATGCACTTCTTCTCGCCGGCCAACGTCATGAAGCTGCTCGAGAACGTGCGCGGCAAGGCGACCGAGAAGGACGTGATCGCCACGGTCATGACCCTCAGCAAGAAGATCGGCAAGATCCCGGTGCTGGTCGGCGTCTGCGAGGGCTTCGTCGGCAACCGCATGCTGCGCCAGCGCGGCGTGCAGTCGGCCTACATGATGGAAGAAGGCGCTCTGCCTCAGCAGATCGACAAGGTGGTGTACGACTACGGCTTCCCGATGGGCCCGTTCGCCATGAGCGACCTCGCCGGCAACGACGTCGGCTGGCGCATCCGCCAGGGCAAGAAGGAGAAGGAAAAGCGCAACGTGCGCTACACCGGCTATGTCGCCGACGCGATCTGCGAGCTGGGCAGATTCGGCCAGAAGACCGGCGCCGGCTACTACAAGTACAATCTGCCCGACCGCACGCCGATTCTGGATCCGGAAGTCGAGAAGATCATCGAGGAGACCTCGAAGAAGCTCGGCATCACCCGCCGCGCCATCTCCGACCAGGAGATCCTCGAGCGCGCGCTCTATCCGATGGTCAACGAGGGCGCCAAGATCCTGGAAGAAGGCATGGCCCAGCGCGCGCTCGATATCGACGTGATCTGGGTCAACGGCTACGGCTGGCCGGTCTATCGCGGCGGCCCGATGTGGTGGGCCGACAATGTGGTTGGCCTCAAGATCATCCACGACGCCCTGCTGAAATACCGCGACGCCTCGGGCGACCCGTTCTGGGAGCCCGCGCCCCTGCTCAAGAAGCTGGTGCAGGATGGCAAGAAGTTCTCTAGCGTTTGACAAATAGGAGGAACCCAACATGGCTGACGCCGTCATCGTCTCAACCGCCCGCACGCCGATCGGCAAGGCATTCCGCGGCATCTTCAACGACACGCATGCCGCCGACATGGGCGCGCACGTGATCAAGCATGCCGCCGAACGCGCCAAGGTCGAGCTCGGCGAGATCGAGGATGTGATCCTGGGGTGCGCCGCGCCGGAAGGCACCACGGGCTCCAACGTCGCCCGCGTCTCGGCGATGCGCGCCGGCGCGCCGGTCAGCGTCTCGGGCGTGACCGTCAACCGCTTCTGCTCGTCGGGCCTGCAGACCATCTCGATGGCCGCCCAGCGCGTGCTGGTCGACAAGGTGCCGGTGATGGTCGCCGGCGGCCTCGAATCGGTCTCGCTCGTCCAGGGTCCTCCGGGCGGCAACAAGAACCGCCTCGTGAACCCGTGGGTGCAGGAGCATGTGCCGGGCATCTATCACGCCATGATCACCACCGCCGACACGGTGGCCGCGCGCTACAAGATCAGCCGCGAGGCGCAGGACGAGTATTCGCTCCAGAGCCAGATGCGCACCGCAGCGGGCCAGCAGGCCGGCAAGTTCGACGACGAGATCGTGCCGATGGAAACCACGATGCTGGTCACTGACAAGAACACCAACGAGGTGTCCAAGAAGACGGTCAAGCTCACCAAGGACGAGGGCAATCGTCCCGACACCAACATGGCGGGCCTGTCCAAGCTGCAGCCGGTCGCCGGCCCCGACAAGTGGATCACCGCGGGCAACGCCAGCCAGCTCTCGGACGGTGCGTCGGCCGCGGTCATCATGAGCGACGCCGAAGCCGCCAAGCGCGGCCTCAAGCCGCTCGGCATCTACAAGGGTCTGGTCGTGGCGGGCTGCGAGCCCGACGAGATGGGCATCGGTCCGGTCTACGCGATCCCCAAGCTGCTGAAGCGCTTCGGCCTCAAGATGGACGACATCGACCTGTGGGAGCTGAACGAGGCCTTCGCGGTGCAGGTACTCTACTGCCGCGACAAGCTCGGCATCCCGAACGACAAGCTGAACGTCAACGGCGGCTCGATCTCGATCGGCCATCCGTTCGGCATGACCGGCGCGCGCTGCACCGGCCACGCCCTGATCGAGGGCCGTCGCCGCAAGGCCAAGAACGTCGTCGTGACCATGTGCATCGGCGGCGGTATGGGCGCGGCCGGCCTGTTCGAAGTCGTGCAGTAACCGTGGCAATCCGAACATCGTCTGCCGGCGGGGCGTCCCTGCGCGCGCCGGCGGACGGCACGACCCACATCCTGCGTGCGTCGCTGAAGCCCAAGCTTTTTCGCGATGTCGAAATGGACAGTGCCGCCTCGCTCTCGGCCCTGGCCGATGCGATCACGGCAGCCTTCGAGTTCGAGGTCGAGCATCCATTCGGATTCTACAGCAAGCTCGACGGCAACTATCAGGCGTCGCCGGAGAAGTACGAGCTGTTTGCCGACATGGAGGACAGCAACAGCGATGCCGCAAGCGTGAAGCAGACGGCGGTGTCAAAGGCCTTCGCCAAGGTCGGAAAGCAAATGCTGTTCGTGTTCGACTACGGCGCCGAATGGCTGTTCACGGTCGAACTGATCAAGCTCGGCGCGAAGAAGCCCGGATCGCGCTACCCCCGCCTGCTCAACTCCTCGGGTGACGCCCCTGAGCAGTATCCGGACGTGGACGACTAGGACAGGGCCCTGAGGCCGGCGCGCAGGCTTGGCGCGTCGGCCCGCTCGAGGCGCTCGTCGATCTCCGCGTGTGTGCGCGTCCAGATCGGCAGCGCGGCTTTCAGCTTCTTCTTTCCAGCCGCCGTCAGCACGAGCATCCGGCCACGCCGATCGTCGGCATCGACCGCGCTCTCGACCAGCCCTTCCCGCTCGAGCGGCTTCAGGTTCGCGGTCAGCGTCGTGCGGTCCATGCCGAGCAATGCCGCAACCGCACCGACCGTCGGCGGCTCCGATTGATTGAGCGACATCAGCAGCGAGAACTGGCCGCTGGTCAGCCCGACCGGCCGCAATACCTCGTCGAAGCGGCGCGCGAGCGTCCGCGCCGCGCGCTGGGTGGCGAAGCACAGGCAATGGTCGTGCACGTGACGGGTCGTGGCAAACGACACCGATTTGTCTTTTGACATCGTCGTCAATAATGTTGATATCAACCCATATCGTCAAGGCAGGAGTAACGCATGACCTACATCGAGGGCTTCGTCGTCGCCGTGCCGGCGGCTAACGAGGACGCCTATCGCCGTCACTCAGAGACCGTGCTGCCCCTCTTCAAAGGGCTCGGCGTGACGCGCATGGTCCAGACCTGGGGCGACGAGGTGCCGGACGGCAAGGTCACCGACTTCAAGGGTGCGGTGCAGGCAAAATCGGATGAGGTCGTGGTCTTCACCTGGCTCGAGTACCCGTCGAAGGCGGTGCGCGATGCGGCGAACCAGAAGATGATGAACGACCCGGCAGCCAAGGACATGGCCAAGAACCTGCCGTTCGACGGCCAGCGCGTGATCTTCGCCGGTTTCGAGACGCTGCTCGACCTGGGTCAGGATGGGGGCCAGGGTGAGAGCAAAGGCGCCAAGCCGGGTTATGTCGACGCCACGCTGATGCCGATACCGGTCGCCAACAAGGCGGCGTTCCGCGACTGGGCAGCGCAGATGGCCGAGTTGTTCTGCGAGTACGGCGCCACCCGCGTGCTGGACGGCTGGGGCGACGATGTTCCCGACGGCAAGGTCACTGACTTCAAGCGAGCGGTGAAGGCGAAGGATGGCGAGACAGTGGTCTACGGCTGGGTCGAATGGACGTCCAAGAGCGTGCGCGACGCAGCTTGGGGCAAGATGATGGCCGATCCGCGCATGCAGCCCGACAAGAGCAAGCCGCCATTGTTCGACGGCCAGCGCATGATCTACGGCGGCTTCACACCGATCCTCGACGCCTAGAACATATTCCGTCCGGCCGGAATCGGCCGGACGGAATAGGCCTGCTGCAACAAATATCGCCCGTGCGCGCATTTCCGCTCAGATGGAACCGCGCCTGCATGGTCGCCTCTTACGCCATCGGTCCACTGGCGCGTTTCCATCTGAGCGGAAATCGCTCTAGATATCATCGGCCACAGTGGAATCATCTTCGCTGGGAGCGCGGCACTCCAGTGCCGCTCTTCTCATGCTCTCTTGGACCGCGCTCATCCTGTGCGCTCATGATTGGGCGCATTCACATGCGCGTATGAAGCGCGCGGTCCAGGAGACAGAGCGCCACCGGAATCGCGCGGTCCCGGCAAAGGCCATAGTGCTCTAACGAATGATCTTCGGCGCGCGGATCGGCATGGCGAGCAGACTGCCGACGATCAGCGAGATGCCGCCGACGCTCAGTGCCAGGGTGAAGCTGCCGGTCCAGTCACGGACCGCGCCGAAGAACACCGGGCCGACGGTGCCGCCGAGATTGCCGGCGCCGTTGATCAGGCCGATACCGACGCCGGCGACCGACGGCGGCAGGACTTCGGTCGGCAGCGACCAGAACGGACCGAAGCGGCCGAAGAAGCTCGCCACCGCGAGCGTCAGGCAGACCAGGATGCCGACCGTGTTGTGCTGGCCGACGAACTGCGCCGCCAGCAGGAACACGCCCGACATCGCCGTCGCGGCGATCATGTGCCACTTGCGCTCCTGGCGCCGATCAGAGCTCGCCGCCACCACGAGCATCATCATCGCGCCGGCGGCCGGCGGGATCGCGGCCAGCCAGCCGACCGTGGTGATCGGCAGGCCCGTCTCCTTGAGCACCGTCGGCAGCCAGAAGGTCACGCCCCACTCCGCCATCAGGGCGGCGAAGTTGTAGAGCGCCAGCAGCAGGACCGCGGGATGCCACAGGGTCTTGAGCCAGTGGCCCTGCGTCGGCGGAACCTGCTGCTCCTCTGCCGCCAGCGCCGCCGTCAGGCGCACCCTTTCGGCCGGATCGAGCCAGGCCGCGTCCTGCGGTCGTTCGGTGATCGCCCAGATCCAGACCAGCGACCAGACCAGGCCCGGCGCGGCCTCGACGAGGAACATCGTCTGCCAGTCGAAGTGTGCCAACACCATGCCGGAGATCGGGTTGGCAATGACGCCGGCCAGCGGGATGCTGATCAGGAACAGGGTATTGGCGCGTGCCCGCTCGCCGCGCGTGAACCATTTGCGGATCAGCACGATTGTGCAGGTGAGCACGCCGCCCTCGAACAGGCCGAGGATGAAGCGGTTGGCGATCAGCTCGTTCTCGGTCTTCACGAAGGCGGTCGAGAACGACACCACGCTCCAGAACAGCATCAGGCACAGGATCACCCACTTGGCGCTCCACACCGAGGCGACCCGCCCGGCCGGGATCTGCAGGATGATATAGCCCCAGAAGAACATGCCGGTCGCGAAGCCGATCGCCTTCGCGCCGAGGCCGAGCTCGCTGCGCATGGCGGGGATCGCCATGGCGATGTTGGTGCGGTCGATGAACGACAGCACGTACATGACGAAGGCGACGCCGAGAATGCGCACCCAGCGATTGCGGTGCGGCGCCAGTGTTCCGGATGCCACGAACTGGCCTCCCCTATGCGTCTTGGGCTCGTGCGCCTTCGGGCGCTTCTTCGTTCCGGGCGCTACTGTAACAGGTCGAGCGTCCGTCGCCCGAGCTCCGTGCCGGGATCGGCCAGTTCGAGGATGACGTCGAAGTGGTTACGGCCCACGCATTCGAACACCGAACACATTGCACCGGCTGCGTGCAGGCGCCTGGCAAAGAGTCCACTCTGCCGCTTGAACTGATCGGTCTCGTTGTCGCCCCAACAGACCAGGCTCGGCGGAAATCCCACAAGCGACCGGTGCATCGGACTGTTGCGCCCGGCCTCGGCGACATCGAGGCCGAGAGCCGCATTGATCGAGGTGCCGATCAGCGGCTCGAGATCGTAGATACCCGACACCAGCACTGCGCCTCTCAGCCGCTCGTTCGCGACCATCGCCGCAAGATGCGCGCCCGCCGAGCTGCCGGCCACGACCAGTGGCCCGACATCTGCGAGGCACGCGACGGCCGCACGGCACTCGTCGACGATCGCCGACAGCGAAGCGTTGGGCGCCAGCGTGTAGTCGACAGCGGCGTAGGCGATGCCGTGCGCCACGCACTGCGGCGCAGCGAAGGCCGACTCCTGCTTCGACAGCTCCTGCCAGTAGCCACCGTGGAAGAAGACCATCACCGGCGGTCGCACGACGTTCTTCGGCATGAACAGGTCGATCGTCTGCCGCTCGCCCGCTCCGTAACGCAGTGTCTGCGGCGGGTGCGCGCGGCGGGCCGCGGCGCTGCGCTCGACATAGGCCTGGATGTACGGCCTGTAGTCGCCGTTGACGCACGAACTCGGCGAGTCTTCGCGCTCGCGCTCGGCTTCGGATAGCGACCGCCAATCGAGGTCCATGATCAAAGATCCGTACGTAGCCGCCACAGCTCGGGGAACAGCACCACGTCCAGCATCTTGCGCAGGTATTGCACTCCGCCGGTGCCGCCCGTGCCGCGCTTCAGCCCGATCAGGCGCTCCACCGTGGTGGCATGGCGGAATCGCCAGACGCGGAAGGCGTCCTCGAGGTCCATCAGCTCCTCGCCCAACTGATAGAGGTCCCAATGCGCCTCGGGCTGGCGGTAGACCACGAGCCATGCCTGTTCGACCGCGTCGCTTTCCTCGTACGGCCGACTCCAGTCGCGCTCGACATGGCTCGCCGGCATCGGCAGGCCGCGGCGCGCCAGCAGGCGCAGCGCCTCGTCGTAGAGCGAGGGCGCTTCGAAGGCCGCCCGCACCTGGGCCAGCAGGTCGGGCCGATGCTGGTGCGGCCGCAGCATCGCCGGGTTCTTGTTGCCCAGCGAATATTCAATGCAGCGATACTGGTAGCTCTGGAAGCCGCTCGATGCACCGAGATGCGGGCGGATCGCCGTGTATTCCGGCGGCGTCATGGTCGACAGCACGTCCCAGGCATGGACCAACTGCTCGAAGATGCGCGACACGCGGGCCAGCATCTTGAACGCGCTGTTGAGCTGGTCGCCGGCGATGCGGCACTTGGCGGCCGTCAGCTCGTGCAGCATCAGCTTCATCCAGAGCTCGCTGGTCTGGTGCTGGATGATGAACAGCATCTCGTCGTGCGCCGGCGAATGCGGCTTCTGCGCGCCGAGCAGCGCATCGAGCTGCAGGTAGTCCCCGTAGCTCATGGTGCGGCTGAGATCGAGCTGCGCGTGCTCCTCCTGCACGATGCGCTCGGGCGATGCCGGGGCGTCCGGGGATGGCTTTCTTGTCATGGCCGCAAAGCTAACACCCGGGCCCACAGCCCGTGACGCGGAATTTCGTTGCCCGGCTCCGACCTTGCGCCTAACGTCGTCTGCAAGATCCCGCAGTGGATCACCGTCCCGCACAAGCGGGCGACAGGCAAACAGGGAAGGTCACGATGGTTAGACAAGAATTTCGATCGTCGTCGTAACGGCGTAGCTCAAGTCAACGCTTAGCTTAATCGCGCAACCGGGCGCACGCGGTGGCCACCTTCGGGTGGCACCATCCGCATGTGCCGTCCGGGATGGCGGAGCATTGGTCGCTCGCGTGCCGCGTTCCCGGATCACAGTCGGGAGTCGATGATGGCGCAGAATACCGAGCTTACGCGTCGCAGTTTGATGGCGCTTTCCGCGTTGGGTATCGTGGCGTCGGCGAAGACCGCAGCGGCTGCCGACGGGCAGTTGATCTGGGGCGTGCACGTCTCGTTGGCACCGACCTGGTTCGACCCGGCAGAAACGCCCGGGATCATCACTCCGTTCATGCTGTTGTATGCCCTGCATGACGCGATGGTGAAGCCGATGCCGGGCAATGGCGCCGAGCCTTGCCTGGCCGAGAAGTTCAAAGCCGCCGCCGACGGCCTCAGCTACGAGTTCACCGTGCGCGCCGGGGCAAAATTCCACAACGGCGACCCGGTCACGGCGGAGGACGTGAAGTTCTCCTTCGAGCGCTATCGCGGCACCTCGGCGCAAATGATGAAGGAGCGCGTCGCCAAGGTCGAAGCAGCGGACGAGCGCACCGTGCGCTTCGTGCTCAAGGAACCCTGGCCCGACTTCATGACCTTCTACAGCTCGGCCACCGGTGCGGGCTGGATCGTCCCCAAGAAATACGTCGAGACGGTCGGCGAGGACGGGTTCAAGAAGGCGCCGATCGGCGCCGGACCCTACCGCTTCGTGTCGTTCACGCCGGGCGTCTCGCTGGTCCTCGAGGCGTTCGACGATTACTGGCGCAAGAAGCCGACGGTGAAGCGGCTGATCCTCAAGGTGATCCCCGAGGAGGCGACGCGGCTCGCCGCACTCAAGCGTGGCGAAGTGGATATCGCCTACTCGGTGCGCGGCGAACTGGCCGAGGAATTGCGCGCCACGCCGGGCCTGACCCTGAAGTCGGTCGTGCTGCAGGCGCCGTTCTGGATCTACTTCGCCGACCAGTGGGACTCCAAATCGCCCTGGCATGACCAGCGCGCGCGCGAGGCGATCCGGTTCGCGATCGACTACAAGGCGATCTCCGACGCGCTGACGCTCGGCTTCTCGCCAATCACCAACAGCATGATCCCCAACGGCTTCGAGTTCTTCTGGCCGCCGCCGCCCGCCACCTACAATCCCGAGAAGGCCAAGCAGCTCCTGAAGGAGGCCGGCCATGCCAAGGGCTTCGATGCCGGCGACTACTACTGCGACAGTTCCTACGCCAACGTCGCCGAGGCGGTGATCAATTACCTCCAGGAGGCGGGCATCCGCGTCAAGCTGCGGCCGCTCGAGCGGGCCGCCTTCTACAGCGGCTATTCGCAGAAGAAACTGAAGAACCTGATCCAGGGTGCATCGGGCGCGTTCGGCAATGCCGCGACCCGGCTGGCCGCCTTCGTCGTCAAGGACGGCGCCTACTGCTACGGCAACTATCCCGACATAGACGAGCTGTTCGCCAAACAGGAGTTCGAGCTCGACACTGCCAAGCGCACCGAGATGCTGCACCGCATCCAGCAGATGGTGCACGAGAAGAGCATGTACGCGCCGATCTGGCAGCTCGCCTTCCTCAACGGCGTCGGCAAGCGCGTCGGCGAATCGGGGTTCGGCCTGGTCAAGGGCAACGCCTATTCCGCACCGTACGAGGACGTCACCATCAAGAAGTGAGCGCGTCATGAAACAGTACATCACGCGTCGCGTCGGGTATTCCCTGCTTTCTCTCTTCCTGCTGTCGCTGACCATCTTCCTGTTCATCCGTGTGACCGGCGACCCGACCACCCTCCTGCTCGAGCCCGGCGCCAGCGAGGAAGACATCGTCAACATGCGCCACCAGTTCGGCCTCGATCAGCCGCTGTGGGTGCAATACGGCCTGTTCGTGAAAAGCTTCCTCACCGGCGATCTCGGCATCTCGTTCTACTACCGCACGCCGGTGCTCGATCTCTACTTCGAGCGCTTGCCCAACTCGCTGCTGCTCGCATCCGTGGCGATGGTGCTGTCATTGTTGATCGGGATTCCGAGCGGCGTGCTGGCGGCGGTGAGGGTCGGCGGCTTCTGGGACAGCGCCGGCAAGGTCTTCACCTTGCTCGGCCTCTCGCTGCCGTCGTTCTTCATCGGGCTGGTGCTGATCCTGTTCTTCACCGTCTATCTCGGCTGGCTGCCGTCGTCGGGCTCCGGCACGGCGGCACACCTCATCATGCCGGCCTTTACGCTCGGCTGGTACTTCGCCGCCGCCCACATGCGATTGACGCGCTCGTCGATGCTCGAGGTGATGGGCTCGGAGTACGTCAAGCTGGCGCGGCTCAAGGGTCTGCCCGAGGCGATGGTGATCGGCAAGCACGCCTTCAAGAATGCGCTGATCCCGGTCATCACCCTCGCCGGCATCAACCTGGTGGTGATGATCAACGTCGCCGTTGTGGTCGAGACGGTGTTCGCCTGGCCCGGCATCGGCCGGCTGCTCTACGAGGGCGTCACCTTCCGCGACTTCCCGGTGGTGCAGGCCGTGGTGGTGATCGGCGGCAGCATGATCATCGCGGTGAACCTGCTGGTCGACATCCTCTACGCGCTGATCGATCCGCGCATCCGACTGGAGAGCTGACATGGCCGTCACCAGCCCCGCCGTCACCGCTCCGGTCGCACGGCGTGTCTCGTTCAAATGGCTCGAGGGCGTTCCGGTCATTCCCCTGGCGATCCTGCTGACCATCGCCCTGGTCGCGCTGTTCGCCGATGCGCTGGCGCCCTACGACCCGCAGATCGGCATCCTGTCGCTGCGCTATCGTCCGCCGTTCTGGCAGACCGGCGGCAGCATGGCGCATCTGCTCGGCACCGACCACGTCGGACGCGATGTGCTGTCGCGGCTGATCTTCGGCGCCCGCGTGTCGATGATCGTCGGCATCACCGCGGTGCTGGTCGCCGGCACGATCGGCACGCTGCTCGGCATCTTGTCGGGCTATCTCGGTGGCTGGGTCGACCAGGTCATCATGCGCGTCGCCGACGCCTGGCTCGCTTTGCCGGCGTTGACCTTCGCCATCTTCCTGGCGGCGATCGTCGGCCCCAGCGAGTTCAACATCGTCATCATCCTGGGCGGCGTCTACTGGACGCGCTACGCCCGCGTCATCCGCGGCGAGGTGCTGTCGCTGAAGCAGCGCGAGTTCGTGCGGCTGGCAGTCGTCGCCGGCTGTCCCAAGCACGTCATCATGCGGCGCCACATCCTGCCCAACGTCGTCAACTCGGCGGTGGTTCTCGGCACGCTGATGCTGGGCGTGGTGATCGTCACCGAGGCGGCCCTGTCGTTCCTCGGCGTCGGCGTACCGCCGCCCAAGCCAGCCTGGGGCCTGATGATGGCTGACGGCAAGCAGGGGCTCATGGTCGGGCACTGGTGGTTAGCGGTGCTGCCCGGCATCTGCATCATGCTGATGGTGCTGTCGGCCAACCTGCTGGGCGATTGGCTGCGCGTGAAGCTCGATCCGCAACTACGGCAGCTGTAACCATGTCCCAACCGCTGCTGTCGCTGGAGGGCCTCTCCACCCACTACGTGTCCCAGCAGGGCACGCGCGTGGTGCGCGCCGTCGACGACGTGACGTTGAGCCTCGGCGCCGGCGAGACGCTGGGCATTGTCGGCGAATCGGGATCGGGCAAGAGCACGCTGGCGCTCACCTTGATGCGCCTGCTGCCGCCCGCCGCCCGCATCGTCAGCGGCCGCATGATGTTCGAGGGCGAGGAC